>JBFLZW010000017.1:45176-113496 GCA_040755755.1 bacterium
CATGGTCACAGGTGACAGTGAAAATCTCACCGCAGTTATCGGAGCATGATGGCAGCTCCCAGCCGACTGCGGCACCACACCTTCCAGGATCATTATTGACCGTTATGTCTGAAGGACAGGTGCAGGTGAGAGGCTCATCACCCCCTACTGTTACTTTAAACGTGCAGCTTGCCGTATTACCGCATCTATCTTCAGCAGTGTAGGTAATAATCGTTGTTCCAATGGGGAAGGTGTCGCCCGGCTGTACATCGTCGGAAGTTGAACCATCAGGGTAGACAGCTTTGCCAGGCACAGGCGGCAATACACAATCATCACGAAACCTTGGGAGTTCCCAGGTTACTTGAGCACTACACTGGACGATATCTGCCGGGCAATAATCCACAACCGGAGGCTGGTCAAGAATTTCTATAGGAAAGCTACACTGGCCGATGACTCTATCGTCCACACTATCCCATGCCGTGTAGGTAACTATGGTTCCTGGAGTGCCACACGTTATAGGGAATAAATCACCGGGTTTTACATTGTCACGGGTTGAGCCGTCAGGATAAACAGCCTGAACAGTCACTATCAGCGGACCATCACAGTTCTCAAAGGTTGGTTCGGTCCAGGATACCGCAGCCATGCATCGATCAGGATCAATATAATCTACCGTAATGCCGATGGGGGGGCAGTTGCCCGGCAGACAGCAGACTGACCGCTCATCAACCACCGTCGTGGGTTGAGGAGTTTGATCAGAAGTAATGGTAACAAAGCTTTTAAGTATGGCGGTTGAGGGGATAGCAGGATTTACCTGCACTACCACCCTGATACACTGCCGTGATCCGCCCGGCAATTCATCGACGTTCCAGGTCACGGTATGAGTTGCCTCATCATAAACTCCGCCATCGGTTGCTTCAACAAAACTTACTTTATCCTGATCCGGCAATTTATCTACGATCCTCACATTCGTAACATAATCCTCATTGTCCATGTTGTCATAGCAAATTGTATAGGTAATAGATTCACCTGGCTTGGCGCATTCCTCCTGGGGAATGGTGAGGTGCAGAGGATTGTAGCTGATGTTCCCGATAGCCAAAGCGGCAGGGTTTCCAATTGGGCCGCTTGCATGCACGAGGGTGAATGGGATGTCGGGAGAAGTGGGAGTGGAAGTATCCCAGATGGTTAAGTCATCACCGGTACATCCGCCAGTAACGTAGAGATAGCCGGTGACCTCGTCCACCCAAATTCCCATACCGCCATGGTTCAAGCCTGCGAGACTCATATCCATTACCGTTTCCAAGCCGGTAGCCAGGTCGTATTTACTGATTTTGGTGGAACCTTCGGGGCCAAAGACATTTCTTAATCCAAAACAACACTCCTCAACAGCTAAATCAGGGGCTGTTGTATAAATGATCCCCTTTCTCCTGTCAACCGCAATGCCACCGGGTACAAGACCTGTGGGTGTAAAATTCAAGACCTCCTCCCAGGTATTGGTATTAAATCCCTTGACCTTTCTATCCCTGGAGTCCGCTACGTACAATACTCCTGCTCTTTCATCAAGAGCAATGCCAAAAGCACCAACAACTCCAGGCAATGCTTGTGGATATCCATCTCTCAGCGTCATGGCGCGAGAATCCACGATAACTTCATCGGGGTTTGTGGGATTGACTACAATAAAGTTGGGATCCCAGTCGTAGACATAAATGTCAGGACGCCTCCTTTGCACGATATATACAATATTATGCTTATCATCCACATCGATCCCGGCAAGGTCGCGAACCGGCCTGCCATCTCTTCCTCTTGGCACTACACTTCCCAGGGATTTCATGGAAACTGCATCTACCATTTCAATGGCAGGGTCCTGCCCGGGTACATTAAACTCATCCGTAAAAAACAGGGTGCCTGAATCTGCATCGAGTGCCAGTCCGGAAGGCTCTTGAGTAAATGATAGACCATATGTCGCCTGATAGGTTACCGTTCCATCAGGATTGATGTTCCAGGCATCAAACTGATTAGTGTGGTGGTTGGCTAACATATACAGCGATTTTGCAGAAGCGGCTGTTGTCATGGCTAAGGCCAGCAATATCGCTAGCCAGTAAAAAATAAATTTTCCAGCACTATGATACCTCATAGGGTTCCTCCTTAAACATTTTTACTTCCCAATCATTCCCCCCCTGCAAGGTGCTCAATTCATACAAGATCCTTTCTGTCCAGCCTCATATACCTGACGGGTTACATGAGTATCACCTCCTTCTTCTTGTCTTTCCTATTGATGATGTCACTGATCAGGAAAACAGATACGGTGCAGCGCACAGCATAATATCCGGCAGGAAATCGATCGCGGGAGAGAACCACTTTATGAGTTGACAAACAATCCAAGGGCGAACATCGTTTAATTTCAATTTTAAATTAATCCAGCTCATTTTTCAAGAGTAAATTTCAATATAATATAATATAATAATTATAGGTTGAAAATATATTAATATTAATAAATATTAAAAAAATATGGGCTTAGACAGCAAGGTCAAGAGATCAGGGAGAAAAAGATGTCCCCGCATTTAGGGGTGCGGGAGAAGAGATGCCCCGGATGGCGAGAGAGAAGAGGCAGGCACATTCTCAAGGTGGTTAGAGTTTGATCGAGGCAATCTAACTGATTTAATATTGCCAAAGATAATACATGGCTGGAGGAATTATTCCTCTTCGTATTGAGGAGGCTGCCGCTTGCGTTTGATTTCACTGCGGCGTCGTTTGGCCCCGATCCGGCGCTCCTTCGATGCACGTGAGGGAGATGTCTCCTGCCGGGGCCTGGGGGGAGGCTCGGCTGCCCTGCGGATCAACTCTAACAGACGGTTGAGCGCATCCCGGCGGTTGCTCTCCTGGGTCCGGAACCGTTTGGCCTCGATAACCAGCACACCATCGGTAGTGATACGCCTGCCAGACAGCCGGACCAGACGCTGGCGCACATCATCAGGCAGGGAAGGAGAGTTGGCCACATCAAAGCGGAGCTGCACCGCTGTGGCGACCTTGTTAACATTCTGCCCGCCAGGTCCGGACGAACGGGTAAATTCCTGATGAATTTCCTTCTCGTCAATGGCTATGGTACTGGTAACGCTGATCATAAGCTCCCTTTTATCCATAATAATCTGGATCCTGCTCTCTTCCTGGATATTATTGTAGTATAGCTGCCCCATAAAGCACAACCTTTCAGAAGATGGGCATATTTTTGAGGTATAGTGAGCCCATGAAAAACCGAAACGCCTTTGGTATGATGAGAAAGGAGGAGCCGGAAAAATATCAGAAGCATCTTTTTCCGGCCTTCCTTGGGAGAGTTTACTCAGCTAATATCGATGGACAGGCACAGGCGATAGGACATCGGATCACAAGAGGAGAGCGGTGGCAGTCAGCAGGGAGGTTATTGATGGCTGAGGGAGCAGTGTAGCAGTCGAGGGAGCCGCTGCTGAATAGCTGGGATAAGCAACAAGGTACGACCAGTTGGCTGCGGCGACATTATTGAAAAGCCACCAGGCCGGAGTCGGAAGCAGAGAAGAGTAACCGGCTGGCAAGGTAATGTTAATAGGAAGCCCGGTGATTACATTGGTCAATATCGGTGGCGGCCAGAGGTCGATACCGCCAATTGGGTCGTAATAGGCCAGACCCAGAGGAGTATTATACAACAGCCAGGGATTCCTCATGCTGGGGTGCCAGGTGAGGCCAGGCTGCACGGGTAATACCGTCCTTGAAGTAATGCTGGTGACCAGAGGGGCAGGGAGCCCGGTAGCAGAATCGACTGGCGAGAGCGCCGGAGACCACAACGGCCACAGGGTATTATAGGGGGGTAAAGCCGTCCAGTTTTGTGCCTCGGTCATTGGTATTCTGAACAGGGGATAAATAATGATCCCGATGAGGAAAAAAACTGATAAAAGCAGCGCCTTTCTTTTACTGCCTCGCATGGTATTCATGGTCTTCTCTCCTTAACCTTTGGTATTGTTATTTAACCTCGTGCCTTTCTGCACGCATACTATATTTCTTCGTATCCTCCTTTTTCGCTTTCCAACCTAACCTTAGTACACGTCACGATAAATCCGAGGCCAGTTAGTCTCGACCAAGAGATCGCGTGCGGTATTTGGTGGGGCAAAAAAGCAGCCCCACCCTCCATGTGGTCAATGCCTTATCTCATGAGGGATAGCTCTCGTCCATAAAACACTGAGCCCAGGGCAGTGTTTTTATCCCTCGCCCCTTTGGGGAGAGGGCTGGGGTGAGGGGGGCTATTATTTAACCAGCCGCGTAATTCCCGCGCCATGTACTTAGGGCTACAGTCCTTCTCCAAAATACTACAGAGCCTCCACAATACTACAGAGCAAATTGAGTGCCAACATAAAAGCAATATTAATCAAATAGTTATCTTAAACGAAAGGAATAAGGACAGCATCTTGAGTTTCAAAGTTGAAACATCGCTCCAAATACGAAACAATCAATGTTTAAGGGTTGAAATGCCAAATTAAAAAGTAAATATTAAGTATTGACTTATAGAATTTTAAATAGATGTCATCCTCCTGGGGTGATGAGATAGCAGGAATTACAGGTTATGATCGGGCTTTCTTAAGGAAAAGAGCCGAGGCGTTGAAACCTGGAGAAGGAACTATCCTATGAATTATCCTGGCGGAAGGGGGAGTGATTAGGATTTATTGCTGCTGGTTTTATTGAAGGGGGGACCGGATTTAAAATCCGGTCCCCCCTTCAACCGTGTCACCGCATTTCAACTAATGGCAAGAAGAGGTGTGAACCTGTCAGCCTGACAACTAGTATGACCACCACGGCTGGACATCGATTGGAAATTCTGAGGTTGTCCAACCGCCGCGCTGGTCAAACGCAGTGATTTGTACCCAATAGAAGCCGGGGAAATTCGTCTGGAATGTCCAGAACGCCCGTGGGAAACCGTCGTCGTCTTTGTTAACAACAATAGATCCGATATTGCAGGAGTATTCGAGTGTATCTCCATCCGGATCATGAAAATCGAGCATGGGCGGACCAAGGATGAAAAGCTGTCCCGCCTTGATCACTAACGGTGCTGCATCATTGAAATCTCCCATAATGTAGGGGCGATGGTTGAGCCAGGTGCCGGGTGATGTGGCAAGCATATCTATATCACCGATAGCCACCAGGCCGCGGGAATCGGTTACCTGAACAACGATATGAAATACTCCTTCAAATGGAGGTGTAAAGGTCAGTTCTCCAGTCATGGGATTGATAATAGACTCTGACCAGGGGCCATACTGAAAGGCTGGAAGTCCATCGATGGTTGCCTTCCAGGTAAGGTTTAATTGATCTGCGATGAACGATCCATTCCCAGGATCGAACCAGTCCTGGTCAGTTGCTACCATCTGATAGCGCCAGACTTGTCCTACTTCCACTCCCTGCTCATCCAGGTTTTCCATCTTTGGCGGATGATTGGTGACTGGATAGTTCACTACTGACAGGGCGAAGGTCTCTAAATCCGTCCGGCCGTTAGAATCCTGTACCCGCACGGTAATGAAAAGGTCTTCCAGCACCTGAGGAGTAAAGTAGATCCGGGCTATTTGCGGCCAGGTTCTGAAGCCTAACTTCAAAAGGTAATCGCCATAAGCAGCCACTGCTTTGGGATCATAGATCCGAACCCCACCAGTTCCCTGGCGCAGGTGGGGTATGGTTTCGGGATCATATTCCGAAATACGTGCAGGGGCATCCGCAGGCTCATCGGGGTCATAAGGAGGCTCCCAGGGAGTGGGAAGATCTACCATGCAGGGTTTGTATGGATCCATCCAGAGTTGTGGAATCCGTTTGATCACTTCGAGGTCACAAACAGGCGGGTTACTGCCGGGAACAACAGGAATTGGAACCTCGCTCAGCATAGTGGCGGCAGTACCGTTTGCACCCCATCCGCCCACGGTGCAAGTCCAGAACAGTCTATCCCGGTTAGGATTAATGGCATCGGGATCGGAAAGGTGACCGTTTTGGGTGGAGAATTTCTGGTCTGTGATAAACCTTCTGGTGAGTCTTTCCACATAATCAAAGTCGGGCTCTACGCCGGTCGCTTCGAATTCATTCTGCCATATATCCAGGAATACCCGGTAGGTCAAATCCGGGTCCTTGGCATAGCAGTAATATTCAAAGGGCTGAAAAAGCTGGACGAATTGCTGGCCGATCTTGAAGAAGTAAGGAGGCTCTCCATTGATGAGGCTATCGTCTTTCAGCAGCCAGATATTATCCAGGCGGTACTGATTTCCAAAAACTCTGATCCCGGTTATGATTAAAGGTTCTGCCGGGTTATTCAGACTGGAAATGGCATTCCCGTCATCTCTGGCTGCCTTTTTGATAACTTCCAAAAGGTTGGCACTTATTGTATGCCATGAACCATCCTGGTAGTTACGGCCGAGCGGCATATTAATCGTGTAAACCTTGGGGAGGGTATTCTCCGGACCCAAAAGGTCATACTGGTCAGGGGCCACCCCATCTATGTCCGTATTACAATTCATGCCAGCCGGGGTGAAGCGGATGGAAAAAGGTATTACCAGATTATCGCTTCTATTGATTACACCCATTACCTCAAATTTAAACATGGCAAACTGCTCAACTTCCAGCGGTGCCCTGATACTGGCCCAGAGCTGGTTAGCCGGGATACCGGGGGTAATAGATTTCTCGATCACCAGTTGCATGCCTTGAGCCGGTAAAAATATAGAATACGGCATGGAAACTTCCATGACCCGGCTTCCTTGATTGAAATCAAGCACCGTTTCCAAACTTCCGTAGCCGACTCCGTTGCCCCATACCGGATAGTCTGGCTCATAAGCCTTCCATCCATGATTGCGAGGGCTATCCCAATACTCGAAGTTATCTACCAATACTCCCCGTTCGGTCGGGAACGGAAGCATCTGGGGAGACTGGGTGGCTAATACATTGCCATACATCGGGTTCTGTGCCTGAGCCAGTCCCCTGATGCCAAAAACTGCTACTGCTTGTAATAATAATATTATCAGTAATATCTTTCCTAACCTTTCGACATTCATTATCATACTCCTGCTCCCATACTTGTCCAATTACTGCTTTCTCTGAGAACATCTAACAAAGATTTTGTCCAGGTGGATAATTAACAGTAACATAAAACGAGAATATCTTCCCTTGCAGGAAGTCGATCTCTCTTCCAATTTTCAATTAAGTTGAGGCGAATACTCTCTTCGTGTCGGAGACACTTTCGAAATAATAATCTCAAGACCTGATAATGGAGGTGGTTATGAATCGAAGGGTTTCTGAAGGTAGGCTATTTACCCCTGCGGGGTGAGCAATTCCTGCATTGGAAGGTTTTATGAGCGTTGTATTGTCCACTCTCGGAGGAAGTAATAAGAATATTTTCTGAGCAGAGTTAATAAATCTTATAATGAAATGGGTATCTTTAACCGCGTCCGGCCAGGGAAAACTTCGAATGTCAGTCTCATTGCGATGGATCAGACTGTGAATCAAATCCTTCAAAGGTTGATTCACAGCCCTTAACGCTATCGATATTGCCATCGATAGAGCAGTATTCTGGATGCCAATCTGATTCCGATGGATCAGACTATGAATCAAATCCTTCAACGGCTGATCCATAGCTGTTGATATCATCGATACATAGAAGAGGTAAGAATCGCCTAAATTACTGCCTAAATTCCCACACACTTCCAGGAATTCACAAATGCCAATATGCCCGCATCGTACATACTCCGGGGCATCCAACGCACTAATGGAACAGAGCAGGATACTGAGAAGTATTACCAGACCCAGAGCGAACAGCTTTCCCTTCATAAGACAGTTATCTTCCTTCACCCAAATTTACCCTTTTTCCCCCTTTTCCATCCTTTTGAGAACAGCATCACCTTTTCCGTGGTGTAGACAGGGAGGTGGCCCACACCTCCCTGTCTACGGTGGCCCTTCTTAACTTTTACAATGTCCAGTTGTTTGCGTCAGCGGAAAGGCTTCTTTTTTCTGCCACGGTTTGAATAGGTAGCCTAATTTTGGTGTATTAGGCACTTCCTCTTTATGCACATAGTATGCCATACAGGAAATGCCTTGAAAATAGCAGGACATGCCGTAATCCTGGCCTAGATTCCCTGAGAACTATTACCGTGATTTGTTTCAAGTTTGCATCGAAGCAAGGATTTTTATGTTCTCTCTCAGGCAAATATCAGCACCTTAGCGCTAATTTTAAAATGATGCACCCTCATGAGAGATGCCGGACAATGAGGCGGGTTGCATTGCAAACGTGGAATATTTATTTCATTCATGAAACATTTTCATGCCGGCATATGCCGATATGAGTAATGAGTTTGCGTTTTTTTTTAAAATCCTGCTTTATTTATTGAAGTTCTAATGCTATCCTTACAAGAGAAAACACACAATAGTGAATAATACCAGAGTGAACAGTACGATACATACCAGGAACCGTATTATGATGTTCCAAAGATGGAGGTCATAGGAAGCAGTGCATGCACCGGACGGATTTTACAGTAACAGCCTTTGCCTGATCATGGACGTGGCCTGCACCGGAGTGCTGGCCTATAGTATAAAGAAAACCTGGAAGCGAATCAGCACCAGGGAAGTTTTCCTGGCCAGCTCCGTAGGGGCCTTCACCTTTGCTCTGCAATTGGCCAACTTTGACGTTGCGCGGGGGTCTTCCTGCCATTTTATGGGAGGGGTTTTTGCTTCTATCCTGTTGGGGCCACATGTAAGCACGGTAGTCATAACCCTTGAGCATATCATCCAGGTTCTCCTGTTTCAGGATGGGGGCATCATGGCCTTTGGCCCTAATTTGCTGACCATTGCCTTGATCAGCACCTTTGGGAGTTACTATATCTACTCTTTACTGAAAAAATTTGCCATTGAGCCGTATGGCTGCTACATCAGTGCCTTTCTCTCAGCCTGGCTTACCCTGCTGATCACCAGTCTGGCAGTTTGCAGTATGCTCTCCGTATGCGGAATTCAGCGGTTCTTCGCTACCCTCGGTCCTATGGTCGGGCCACATGTCGAGGTCGGCATTGCCGAAGGAATGCTGACCGTGCTTCTTCTGGTTGGCTTCCGGTTTTGGGCTCCTGATTTATTCAGCCAGCAAAGGCTTCTTTCGGCATCAGCAAAAAAGATTTCCTCTACCCTGCTGGGACTTGCCCTGCTGATCAGCCTGGCCATATCTCCCTTTGCTTCAAGATCTGCCGAAGGACTGGAGAAATTGGTTCTGGACCGGGGGCATATTCATCCCCACCGCATTATTATCCATTATCAGGCACCAATTCCGGATTATCATGTACCGGGGATCAAAGATCAGGAGATAGCCAAAATCCTTGGAGGAACACTGGGAACCGTTGCTACGTTCACAGCCTGTATGCTGCTCCTTTCCTTTATCAGGGCCAGGACTGAATCCTAGAAGAGACCACCATGAGCAGGAAACCCAATACGATTCTCAAAAGCATCGTAGTACCGTTCTTACTGGTATTCATTACTCTTTTTCTGACCCACATCGGCATGCAGACCCAACTGATGGACCGGGAACTGGACAGGTTTATCGCTCAAAGCGCTACCGGCATGATGAACATTATCTGGAATTACTTTGTTACTGAGGAAGTGAAGGAGCCGATGCGAAAACTGGCGTGCATGGCTGATTCCCTGCTGCCGGATTCCCTGGATACTGCCCTGAAAAACGACGTGGCTTTCTCCTGTCCCCTTCTTTCTTCTCAATGGGATACCCTCAAGCATGACCTTCTGCTGGATAATGTCCTGAATTATGTGGCCCTCTTCGACCGAAGCGGCAGGATGATCCTCCAGGAATCTTTCATGGCAGCACAGGAAAAGGAAAGCCATGACGAGTTCCGGAATCAGATCATGCAGCGGAAGGTGACGGCTGAAATTTTTGGCTTTGATAAGGCTCCTCATGCTTCTCATTCCCTGGTTGCCAAAATGATCTTTCCCATCCGCAACCGCCGTGGAGGAATCCTCGGTTATATGGCAGCTATCCGTAACCTCGATAACCGGTTTTTTGAAAAGGTTCATCAACTGACCGGCCTTCACGTTCTGGTCTTCAGTGACGGGACGTCAGTTTTCAGTACCTTGCCGATTCACTCGGGAGAGCAGCTTGCGGTTCCTCCAAAGATCCGGGAAAAGGTCTACCACACCCATGGGCAGCCATCAGAGTCAGCACAGAGGGTGTTCATCCTCAATGACGAGTACCGGGCAGTTTCCTTTCCCATCGAGAACCTTCAGGGAGAAGCCATAGGGGCTCTCATGCTCCTGTGCAGTCTGGAGGGCAAAGAGCACAGCCTGAAAAAGATCGTCCTGAACCTGCTGTGGGCAAGCCTCATGGGAGGTATACTGCTCCTGTTTTTCGGATTTCTTATCAGCAGGGGAATCACTATTCCCATCAATCAACTGATTCAGGCTACCCGCTGTGTTTCAGCCGGAGATTTCGACACCAGGGCCGATGTCCAATCCCACAAGGAATTGATCACCCTCTCCCAGGCCTTCAATGGCATGACCGACAATTTAAAGCGAACATCGATTTCCCGGAACTATTTCCAGACTATCCTCGATACCATGAACGATCTGCTGATCATCGTTTCTCCCGACCGCAGCATCGAATTTGTCAATCAGACCACTGTGAACGTCCTGGGATATACCAGTGATGAGATGATCGGCAAATCGTTCGATCACCTTTTCCATCATGATTGCCCCTTCAAGGGGATGGATTTTGAAAACATAGTTCAGAAGGAAGGAGGACAGGATAGCTCCTGCATCATGCTCACCAAAGCAGGAGAGACGATCCCGGTGAGCTTTTCCTGGTCAGTCATGCGGAATGAGAAAAACGATTTGACGCAAATTATCGGGATTGCCCGCGATATCCGGGAGAAGGCCGAAGCCGAGCAAAAGATCAGGGAGGAGCGTGATAAGCTCAATACCCTGATTAATACTACCAACGACCTGATCTTTATCCGCACTCTCAAGGGGGAGATCACTTTTGTCAGCCATGCTGTTCATCGCATTCTCGGCTATTCCCCTGAGGAATTCAAAAGCCTTCCCCCTGAAAAAATCCTGAGCGCCAACCCCCTGAACCAGGCCTTCATTGAATCCCCATCCCGCTGGAGCACCAGGAGTGAGAAGGCAGAGCCTTACTGGGTCGAATTTTTAACCAGTGATGGACGGCCAATTTTTCTGGAAATCAATGAGACCCCTCTCCAGGGCAAGGGAAATGAAATCACGCAGGTCATGGGAATCGGCAGGGACATTTCGGAGCGAAAGAGGCTGGAAGAACAGTTGCGGGAGTGGCATGAGAAACAGGCCAAAACACAGCAGGGAATATGCCGGTTTGGCGACGTTATCGGCAAGAGCAGGAGAATGCAGGAAATTTATGATTTTATCCAGGTTGTTTCCCAGAACAACAGTACCGTCCTGCTCAAAGGAGAAAGCGGTACTGGTAAAGAGATGATTGCTCAATCCATTCATGACCATAGCCCACGGTGCAATTATCCTTTTGTCGAGGTGACCTGCTCGGTCCTGTCCGAGTATCTGCTCGAAAGCGAGCTTTTCGGGCATGTCAAAGGCGCATTTACCGGGGCCATCAAAGACAAGCAGGGGCGGTTCGAGCAGGCTAGCGGAGGCACCATCTTCCTCGATGAAATAGGCGATGTCAGCCTCAATGCCCAGATTAAATTGCTTCGGGTCCTCCAGGAGCGGGAGATTGTCCGGGTGGGGGGAGACGAGCGGATTAAGGTCGATGTCAGGATCATTGCCGCCACGAACAAAAACCTGGAAGAAGCTGTGGCCAGGGGAACTTTCCGCGAGGACCTCTACTATCGCCTCAACGTAGTGCCGATCGATGTTCCGGCCCTGCGGGAGAGAAAGGAGGACATTCCTCTGCTCGTGGAGCATTTTATCGCCAAGATAAACCAAAAGGTCGGGAAAAATATCATCGATATGTCTCAGAAGGCCGTGAATATACTCATGGAATATTACTGGCCGGGCAATATCCGCCAGTTGGAAAACGCTGTCGAATATGCCATCATCCGATGCCAGGGAGCACAAATCAAAGTCCAGGACCTCCCGGCGGAAATCCGAAACCAGAAAAAGGGGGAAAAAGCCTCAATGCATGACCTGATCGCCAATACGGAAAAATCGGCCTTTCTTGAGGCACTCCAGGAATGTCAATGGGATTTGACCCAGACCGCCCAGCGGCTGAACATCAGCCGGACCACGCTCTGGCGGAAAATTAAAAAGTACCGGATCGAAAGGCCGAGGGGGTGAAAAGGAATTTCCGGTTCACCCGGAAATGAATTTGGGTGAACTCTATGCTGGCAGAAGAGGTAACAATTTGGTAAAATTAAATAATAAAGATGAGAGTGGCGACCTTAGCATGAGGATTTGATTGTGCTGCTGCATGAAGTTATTTGGAAAGATAAGCTTATGGATAAGATCGAAAGCAAGCACAACGTTCTTGTCTATGAGGTCGAACAGGTCTTATTCTCTCAACCTTATGTCCGTCGAGTAGAGAAGGGAAAAATAAAGGGAGAAGATTTATACGTTGCTTATGGTCAAACGAAGGCAGGGAGATATCTGGTTGTTTTCTTTGTTCGCAAACGCCAGACAATGGCACTGCCCATTTCGGCCAGAGATATGACCGTAGCTGAACGGAGGTATTATGAACAGCAAAAAAAAACAGATTGATCCTATACCAGACGAATTTGCAAGCTACGAGGAAGCGGCAGAATTCTGGGATACCCATGATACAACAGACTATCTGGAAATATTTCAGACTGTGGATGTTCAAGGTGAGCTAAAAAAAAGGCGTTATGAGGTAGAAGTAGATGAAGATATCATTGACGAGCTTCATAAGCGAGCCCAGAAACTTGGTATCACTGTCAGTCAACTTGTAAGCGAGATGCTACGAAAGCAAATTTTACGCTCTGCATAACTGTGTGATAAAGGATTAAAAGTTTGGATGAATGAGATTATCTTTTGGGTTGAGGTCTTCATTCCTGAAGCGGTCTTGCGAGAGCTTTCAGTCATCGGTTCAGAACGGCCAGAAGTCATGATGGTTCAAACACTTCCTTGAAAGGAAGCTGATGAATATAAATGACCAGCATGCCTCAGCATCGACACATGATCCAATATACAGCCATGAAAAGTACTGTGGCCAAAAACAAAAGCCTCATCCTCTCCTCCCTTCTATTCGTTCTGCTCCTTGGCCTGTTTTGCCTGGTGAATAAAAACCTTGAGGAGTATTCACCTTCCACGATTCAACTGGCCAACCGGATGACCGCAGGGATGGTTTCCGCCACTCTCAATCTGCTCAGGATTCGATCAGGGCTTTCAGAGAGCACGATCAGTATTTCTCAGGGAGGGGCCTTGGAGATCATCTATGAGTGCACGGGGATATATATCTTTCTCATTTTCACGGCCTTTGTTCTCTCCTACCCGGCTCTGATCCGTCAAAAACTTCTGGGTCTGGCCATTTTTATTCCCATCCTTGGTTTTTTCAACGTGCTTCGCATTGTCTCTCTGGCCATGATCCAGCTCCATTGGCCTCAATATCTCGATCTGGTTCACCGGTATCTCTGGGAGGCCACCTTCATGGTGCTGGTTATGGTTATGGTTTACCTCTGGCTCCTGTGGATCGACGGACAGCTTGGCAGCAGACTCCGCCAGGGTAAAGGTATTCTCCCGGCGACGGTCAAATTTATTCTCTTCTCCGGTCTGAGTTATGGAATTCTGATGGCTGTTTTCCGGGTTTATCTTTTTCTTCTGCAGGGGCTGGTCAATGCCGCACTGTCCATTTCATGGAGATATTGGCTGGATTATTGGCCTCTGCGGCTGGCTGTTGAGCAGAATGACCTCTGGCTGATTTATGCCAGAGGGAAGATGCAGATTCAGGATATTCCCTTCATCATTCCCAATCTGATTCCTTTCATCTCCCTCATGCTGGTGAGCAAATTGCGGCCCAGGGTCAAGGTGCTGGGAATAATGGCTGGCAGTATGGTTCTTTTCGGCTATCATGCCTTTACGCTGATCCTGGTGATTCAGAAGATGGCCCGAAGATGGCTGTATCTCTATACCTTTTTCCGCGTTTATCTTCTCTTTCTCCTGCCGGTTATGCTATGGGCGGTCTTTTTCTTCCCCTTCCGGGAAAAAGAAAACCAGGAAGCAGCACTGCCCGGCCAGCAGACCAGTTCTACTCGCGTCAAAGGTCAGCAGAAACATCCTGCACAAGCCCACCCCCTGAGCAGGAAAGGTCTTCCCGGTGATACCGCGGGCTGGAAGGCTGTCTATGCTCTGCTTGGCGTGATCCTCCCGCTGGTCATCCTGCTTTTGGGTCAAGCTCCGGGGCCGGGATATTTTCTGGGATTTTTCCTGTGGCTGACCGGCCTGGTACTCGTCCTGCCGCAGTCTGCCTTTTTGTCGGAGGCACAGGGGAGAAAGCGGACCGCACGGTTAATTCTCCTGTATGTTCTTTTCTGGCAGGGGCCAATAACTGCCAATTCCCTTATCTATGTGCCGGAAGGACAGAGGGCCTTGTTCCTCACCAGTGACCGCCAGCCGGCATCATGCGGTGAACAGGGATTTTATCTGGGATTTTATCTGGCTCAAAAACCGGTTCTCTTTACCGTGCAGGACCGGAAAATCGTCGTCGAGATCAGGGCCGAACTGACCAAAGAGACCAGGCCTCTTATGGCTGTTGACCTGGAAGTTCTCTACCGATTATCCCGGACTTCCGATCTGGCCAGGATTTATACCGACCTTGGTTGCAGTATGGAAACGGTCGATCAGGCTCTGGTAACCAGGATCAGGCAGCGGATTCAAACCGATATTCAGGGATACCTGCCGCTCATTCTGGCCGGACGCCTGGGAGTCAGCCGGATTCGTTCCCTTCTCACGGAAGCTGTAGAAAAGAGCGTTCTCCCCTACAGGATCGAAATCAAAAATCTGAAAATAGTCAATCAGGGTAATCCCCGAATCAGCCTGTAGGAGGTATGGGCTCCTGGCTGATAGTCGTCACTGGGCATTACAGCAAGATTACGGAACTTATGGCTGATAGAGGATTTTTAGATGGAGAAACCTTGTGGTGGCTTCATAAGACGATGAATATTCGCTTTGTGGTGCCGGTGAAAACAGGAAGGAATGCATATCAAAGAAGATGCCAGACAGATTGCTCAACTTGCTGGCAGTGAAGTCTGCTGTAAACGCAGAACGCAGACTGTGACCAGGAGTTGGGGCAAAGAAGCTTATACGCAGCAAATAGTTACCGAACTCTATGGAATTTCCCAATTGAATACCTCTGCGGCCTACAGACCGCCAGGACATGCTGAGGATCAGAACAAGAAATCTTTTATCCCGAATCCAATCAATGCCATTGTGATTACTCAATGGGAAAATCATAACTGCGGATGGGATAAATCCAGGGTCTTTGTCACGAACATGGACGTTTCCCAGGACCTCTTTTTGGCTTTCGATGCTTATGATGAAAGAAGTATTATTGAAAACAGCCTCTTTCGCCAGACCAAGCAAAGCCTTCACCACAAGTACCCAATCCAAAAAACCAAAGAGGGCATGCACCTCTTTTCCCCTTATATCGAAAACTCAGAATTTTCTCGGTTCAGGGTTGAAGATTCCAGGCATTAATGTTATGATTTAGGCTTGACTGGTTGTACTTTTGATTACCTGTATAGTTCATGGAGAAAGCAAAGCCCCAGCTCTCACATGGGTTTAAAAGCATGACCACCAGGAGTAAGCCACTAACAGACAGATACATGATCCTGAAGGGGAAGAGATGGAGTTTTTTCTCTGTGTAGTTGGTATGGTTTTTATTATTGAGGGTATTCCGAATTTTTTATTTCCAGTTGCCTGGAAGAAGATGCTGTTGCGAATCGATGATATTCCTGAATCCATGTTACGATTCCTGGGATTGGCGAGTATTCTTATTGGCCTGGCTATGGTCTACTTGGGAAGAGGATAAGGGGCCTGGTTTGGTGCGGTGTGAAAACCGCCAGTGAACACCCGATTGGGTGATGGAGAGAAGATAACATGGAGAAGTTGGCTGTTGGCCTCTATTCGGGGGGACTGGACAGCATTCTGGCTGTAAAGCTGATCGTGGATCAGGGATTCCGGGTAATCCTGGTAAAGTTTACGGGTCCCATTTTCGAGGACCGTCAGCCTGAAACAGGAATCCTGGACGGCATTTTGCCTGCGGAATCGTTCAGTCTGCGCGAAGTAACACTTGGCGCTGATTTCCTTCAGGTGATCCAGTCGCCGGAATATGGGTATGGGAAGAATCTCAATCCTTGCCTGGATTGCAAGATATTTATGGTTAAAAAGGCTGGAGAGATTCTGAAGGAGTGCGCAGGGGCTTTTGTATTCACCGGAGAAGTGCTGGGCCAGCGCCCAATGTCACAGCGAAGGGATGCCCTGCGTATCATCGAAAGGGATTCCGGGCTCACCCGGTATCTTTTACGTCCGCTTTCCGCCCGACTGCTGCCTCCGACTCAGGCTGAAGAGCAGGGATTGGTCAGGAGGGATGCCCTGCTGGACATTTCCGGCAGATCCAGAAAGCGGCAGATGGAGCTGGCCAGGGAGTTTGGCATCTTCAACTATCCGAGTCCCGCCGGCGGTTGTCTGCTCACGGATGAGAGCTTTTCCCGGCGGCTGAAGGCTACTCTGGCCCGGAAAGATGATCGGGTCAGGCTGGAAGATATGCCTCTGCTCAAGCTTGGAAGGCACTTTTTGATTCGACCGGGGGTGAGGCTGATCGTCGGGAGGAACCACGCTGAAAACCAGAAGATTCTCGCCCTGGCGAATGCCGACAACTGGCTTTTTCGGGTTATGAATGCACCCGGCCCAATATCCCTGGCCCTGGGGAATCTGGAAGAGGCAGACTTTCAACTTGCAGCTTCCATTACGGCCCGATACAGTGATGCAAAAGTCAGGGATGCTATTCAGGTAAGTTATGCACCGGGCGGCAATGACCGGCACAGCGTACTGACAGTCTCTCCGGTTGAAGACCACCTGCTGGAGCACTATCGGATTTAATGGGATATGTTTTAACCCTTGATGTTTGTTTTTATTTGAATTTAAGCTTCAAAACCTTTGAGCAGCGGCTTGAGCTGCTTGCCCTTCGGGGCTTTTTCGAGTCAAAAGGAAAGTTGCATGAAACTGAGAAAACAGCACATAGAGGTTATTGCATCCAGGATCATCGATGAGCTTCAAGACAAGGGAGCCCTGGAAGTTGAGGATGACAGCAAGGCCAAGGCATTGGTAAGAAAAGTGATCATCGATGATCTTATGGTTGAAGACAAGTTGAATGATGAAGTCAGAGAGTTGTTGGAGAAGGTTTCTTCCGAAGTGCGCCAGGGAAGTGTTGAATACCATAAGATGTTCCGGCTGGTAAAGGAGAAGCTGGTCAAAGAGAGGAATTTGATTCTCTAATAAACTCTTATCCACTACGAGGTGATAAAATCATGAGATTGAGCAGGGAGAAGGTTAATCATATTTCCCATATACTGATGAAAGCCTTCATGCAGGATGAAAATATTGAGATCTTCAGAGATGAAAATGACATACGGCTTGAGATTGTCAGGATCATCACTGACGAGTTAAAAGTTGAAGAAGAACTGGACCAGGAAGTGCGACAACGCCTGGAGAGCTACAAGCGGAAAGTGATCGAAGGAAGTGCGGAATGGGAAATCCTCTATCAGAAACTGTATGAGGAGGAAGCGAATAAAAAGAAACGGTAACGGTAACTTGCAGAAGGATTATTCCAGAGCAATTACCGCAGGATTAACTCTTCTATTTCCTTGCAGCTCGATGCTGTCCTTCATGGCTTCTTTAATTTTTTCCAAACTCTCCCTGCTGCCGAATATCTTCTTGAAGGCAAAATCCGTCTTGGGATTGAGAAAGCGCGTACTCTCTTTGTTCTCCTGTGTCTTTTACTCCTTATGTCTGGTGAATAACCTGAGAATGGCCGGTTCTTCTGTGCGGTCGTTGGGCCCCCCAGAACGAATATACGCATCAACAGTTTAAAAATTAGAACAAATTATCGTGTCCTGTCGAAAACTTACTCTTGACAGACCAAGACAGCAAGGATTATCATAAATATTTTTCCTACTCACATGATTGGAACATCCATAAGTAAAGGTCTGGTGCAGGTATGGCATTCTATGTTCATTTAGCGATTATCCTCATTTTGGCCAAGATTTTTTCCGATATTTCTTCCCGCCTCAGGCAGCCTCCGGTTCTCGGTCTCCTGTTCATGGGTCTGCTCCTTGGCCCCTCGGCTACCGGCATGATCAGGTCAAATGAAATCATCAAAGTGCTGGGGGAAATCGGGGCTTTTGTCCTGCTTTTCATGGCTGGCCTGGAAACTGATATTCACAAGATGATCAAGGAGGGGACCCTCAGCTTCACGGTTGCCTCCTGCGGGGTGAGCCTGCCCTTTCTGGCCGGTTTCGGTCTGACCATGCTTTTTGGCTTCGGCCTTCCCAGGGCGCTTTTACTCGGCACGATCCTGACCGCCACCAGCATCAGTGTCACCGTCATGACTCTGTGGGACATGAGGCGGCTGGACACCCTGGAAGGGAGAACGATCCTGAGCGCAGCCATCATCGATGATGTAATGGGGATCGTGGTACTGGCCCTGGTGTCAGCTTTCATCGGAACACAGGATACTCATATCCTGACTTCAATGGGCAAGCTTTGCCTGTTTTTCCTGGTCTCGATTATCGTGGGGAAATGGGTCATCCAGCCCTGTCTGCACTATATCAAGGGTCTGAAATCCGAACAGGCACCCCTGGCTGTAGCTATCGGACTGATGCTCATCTTTGCCGCACTGGCCAATCGGTGCGGGCTGGCTGCCATTACCGGCGCTTACACGGCGGGGCTTCTGGTGGGCAACACTTTACTGAAGAGAGAGATTCTTCAGGGGTTTAATGTGCTCGGCCAATCCTTTTTTATTGCCATCTTTTTTGTCAACATCGGCCTTGAAGCCAGCTTGCAGAGCATGCACGGTAATGTCCTCTTCATTACTCTCTTCATTCTGGCGGCTGTCCTGACCAAGGTCATAGGCTGCACTCTGGCCGCCAGGGCATTCAAGCTGCCGACCAGGGAGAGCCTGCGGATCGGGATTGGTATGGTGCCAAGAGCTGAAGTGGCCCTGGCTGTAGCCTCCATCGGCCTGTCACAGAAAATTATCAATCAGACAGATTTTTCCATGACCGTTCTCCTGTGCCTGAGCACAGCCATTATTACCCCGATACTTTTACGCCTGGCGTTTAAGGAGCCTTCGCCAGTCAGGGAATTTCAAGATGTTCCATACTACTCAGGCACAAAGGCACAGAGGGACAAAGGCACAAATGGGTAAAGAAGATACAATGTGCATTTTGAGCATCGTAATCGGGCAGTTGAGCACAAAACAGCCAAAGGGAACTTTGTGCCTCTGTGCCTTTGCCCCTTTGTGCCTTGAGTAGTTCCATTATTCTTCCCCCAGGGGGACCAGACGGGCCAGGTAGTGTCCGTCCCACTCATGATAAATAACCTGGCAGAACCAGCCCGATTTTACAGCCTGCTCGGTGAGGGTATCGGAATCCACAAACAGCCACCAGAAAGGAAGCCCTTTCTGGCCTTTGTATTCCAGTTGGAACCAGACCTCCCCGATATAGCGGCCTGACTCGCTGTCAATCATGGAGTCCGTATCCCGGTATTTTTTCGAGCCTCTTCTCACATCGGAAGAGTCAAGCAGAATCTGTCCATCAGGCTTGATCAGGCTATGAACAGCATCCAGAAAACGGCCAAGGTCGTTCAGGCTCTCAACCACCCCGATGCCATTCATCATCATAAGGATCGTATCGAATGGCCCTGCCTGGAAGTCAAAGATGTCGGCGCAGTAAACATCCTTTACTCCCCGCTTCTTCATAACTGTCACCGCATCCTGAGAGATGTCAATGGCACAGACTGAAAATCCCCGCTCCTGAAGGGCAAGGCTGTGACATCCGGCTCCGGCGCCGATATCGAGAACGCGGCCCCGGCAAAGGTTCAGTGCGGTCTGCTCGAGAGTCGGAAATTCGGCAGGCTTTCGGAAGAAAGTGCTCATGGCCATTTTCCTTGTTCTTCCCTCAGTCTCATGGACAATGACTTTGGCTGCAACCTTGCCCCTGGAAAAATCAAGGAGCGCACGCCCATAAGGGATCCATGATCTTGCGTCCACTATTCCTGTCTCCTCAAAACCATCGAAGTTACCGGCTTGCATTCATGAGTGCCAAACGCATGATATTCTGCTTATCGGACATTCCCCCCCGATGCCCGGAGCGATTTGGCACTCCCTGGTAATCTGCTCTGAGAACCGGCCACTGCCTTTACTGACCACTGGCCACTGATCACTGGCCACTCTCCCTCTCCATCCCCCTGGAGAGGAGCAGGCTGTTTGACACAACCGTAAGGCTGCTGGTAGCCATGGCCAGGGCAGCCAGAACGGGATGTAACTGCCGCAGGAATCCCGGCAGGAATCCTATGGCGGAGAAGGCTCCTGCTGCTGCCGGGATAAGGGCGACATTATAAAAGAAAGCCCAGAAAAGGTTTTGCCGGATAGTTCTCATCGTGGCCCTGCTGAGCTGAATGGCCCTGGGCACACCGCTCAGGCTGCCGCTGACCAGGGTAATGTCTGCGGCCTCGATGGCGATATCCACTCCCGTTCCGATAGCCAAACCCACATCCGCCTGAGCCAGGGCCGGAGCATCGTTGATGCCGTCACCCACCATGCCGACAAGATGTCCCTTGTCCTGAAGATCCCTGATCCTGCTCAGCTTCTCCTCCGGTCTGACCTCGGCCAGAATGTCATCGATATGCATCCGGGAGGCGACAGTCCTGGCGGTCTGGAGGCTGTCTCCGGTCAGCATGACCACCTTCAGCCCCTGCCGATGAAGCTCTTCGATAGCCGCGGGTGATTCGGGTTTGATTGAATCAGCCACCCCGATCAGACCTGCCAGTCGGTTTTCAATCGCTGCCAGCATGACTGTCTGCCCTTCTTCCTGCAAGGCGCGGATCAGGCTTTTCGCCCCTTCTTCGAGCTTCAGCCCAAGCTCCCCGAACCAGGCTTGCTTTCCCACCCGGACCGGTTTGCCGTTTATCATGGCTGACACACCCGATCCTCCCAGGGCTTGAAAATTCTCCGGCTCAAAAAGCCCGATTCCCTCTCCTTCAGCCTTCCTGACAATAGCCCGGCCCAAAGGGTGCTCAGACCCCCGCTCGGCGGAAGCGGCCAGTTGCAAAAGCTCATCCTCAGTCTGAATCATGGCCGGATCAAGGATCATGACGCTGACCACGGATGGCTGGCCCAGGGTGATAGTGCCGGTCTTGTCAAGGACAAGAGTATCCAGCCTGCTGGCCGATTGCAGTGCCTCGCTGTTTCGAAACAGGATGCCGCGGTCTGCGGCCCTGCCCATCCCGGCCATAATGGCTGTCGGTGTTGCCAGGCCAAGTGCGCAGGGACAGGCGATGACCAGGACCGCTATCATGCGGATCATGGCCGGGGCAAAGGCGCCGCCAATAGTCCACCAGAGGATGAAGGTAAGCCCGGCAATCCCGATGACTGCTGGCACAAAGACAGCCGAGGTCCGGTCAGCCAGATTCTGGATAGGGGCCCTGCTGCCCTGGGCCTGCTGCACCAGCCGGATGATCCGGGCCAGGGCAGTGTCCTGGCCAACCCGGGTGGCCTTGACCTTGAGCATCCCCACCTGATTTATGGTGGCCCCGATGACACTATCGCCCGGCCGCTTGTCGATCGGCAGTGGCTCTCCAGTCAGCATGGACTCATCGACCGCCGACTCTCCCGCCAGAATCAGCCCGTCAACCGGGATGCTCTCTCCGGGACGGACGATGACAGTATCATCGATTTTAACCTGAGCAAGAGGCACTTCCCTTTCCTTCCCGCTGATAACGATGGTGGCGGTTTTTGGCCGCAGCCCGATCAGCCTCCGGATGGCCTCACCCGTGCGGCCCTTGGCCCGCGCTTCCAGCATCTTGCCCAGCTTGATCAGGGTGATAATCATGGCCGAGGTTTCGAAATAGATATGCTGACCAGGCGCAGGATACAGGAGGACCACCGCTGAATACAGATACGCCACCGAGGAGCCCATAGCCACCAGGACATCCATATTGGCGCTGCGGTTTTTCAGGCTCTTCCATCCCCCCCGGTAGTAATCCCAGCCGGTATAAAACTGGACCGGCGTAGCCAGGATCCCCAGCAGCCAGTTGAACCAGGAAGCATGGACCCATGCTCCCGAAAGGAGGCCAAGGTCTCTGCCCATGCTGAGGATGAATACGGGAATGGTCAGAATCAGACCAACGAGAAACTTCCGGGTCTGGTCTGCTATCTCGGCCCTGCGGGCAGCCTTCTCGGTCTCCCCCCCGGCCTCTTCTTCAGCCCCGGCTGGCATGAACAAGGGCCGGTAACCAGCCTCTGCTATAGCCTCCACTATCCCTTCTTCAGTGGCACGCTCCGTCAGGTACTCGACAGAAGCCTGTTCAGTGGCAAAATTGACCGAAGCCTCCACTATACCGGGAAGCTTCTTCAGCCTCTTTTCGACGTTCAGGGCGCAATTGACACAATGCATTCCGGCAATCGGAATTATCACATTTCTGGTAGCCATACAATTTGCCTCCCGGTTAGTTTACTGATGACAGGATATCCCAGAAGACAGCTTTTGTCAATATTTACAAACCATTATCTTGCAAACCAGGGGTCATGCGCGTACGGCCGCAAACACTGCACTCGTACTTTTTTTCCGGAAATGCCGAAGAAATACAGGGAATCTGCCGATTAAATGATCTGGGGGGATTTTTTTCAGTAGTCAGTGATCAGTGGCCAGTGACCAGCAAAAAACTGATAACTGATAACTTCTCTTTTTAAGGAGGACGGTTAGGCATGGTTGGAAAAGATTGTTCAAGGCCGGGAAGAAGGATGAAGGCTCCTGTTGGCAGGTTGTCAAAGGAAGAAAAGATCAAATTTCTGGCAGCTATCCAGGAATTCGGGATTGGCACTGCTACGTTGGATACCCCGGTTCAGGACCTGGACCAGCTCTTCCATCTGGCGAATAGATGGAAATCGGAGCTGGAGCAGGATATCTTCAGGCAGGAAGAAGGCAATGTAGTGTTCGTCAGCTTCGGACGGGAAGTGTAAGGGAAGCTTAAAGCGGCAGAAACCATCGTCATCGCCGGGAGAATACTTTCCCCCTTCAGGAAAAGAGCGCGACGATATCCTCTCTGGTCAGGTGCTTGATAAAGCCTTCGTGGAAGTGAATGACATTTTTGACCAGATCTTTTTTCTGCTCCTGCAGATCCTGGATTTTCTCCTCCACACTATCCCTGGTTATCAATCGGTAGGTAAAAACCCTTTTCTGCTGGCCAATCCGGTGGGTCCGGTCAACGGCCTGCCGTTCAACCGCAGGATTCCACCAGGGATCGTACAGGAACACGTAATCGGCGGCTGTCAGGTTCAGGCCGAATCCTCCAGCCTTCAGGCTGATGAGGAACAGCTTGCAGTCCTGATCTTCCTGAAACCGGCGGATGCACTGATCACGGTCCCGGACCCGGCCATCCAGGTACTGGTAGCTGATGCTGTTCTGATCGAGCCACCGGCGCATGATCCTGAGCATACTGGTAAATTGGGAGAAAACCAGGGCCTTATGCTCACCTCCAATTACTTCACTGAGCATCTCCTGAAAGGCAATGAACTTACCGGAAGAACACCCTTTTTCAACCGTCTGAATCCCGGCCAGGATCATGGGATGGCAGCATATCTGCCGCAATCGCAAAAGCCCCTCCAGGACCTTAAACCGGGAAGAGCCGAGCCCGGCCCGGTCAATGGTTTTCAGCAGCGTGTCCCGGTAGCGGTCCCGGAACCTGGCATAGAGAGCGCGCTGGCTCTCGGTCATGTCGCAGTAAAGAATCTGTTCGGTCTTGTCAGGCAGTTCCGGCTCCACATCATCTTTGGTCCGCCTGAGCAGAAACGGATGGACCAGCCGTCTCAAGGGTTCTAGATCGGATTGCGCCTGGCCGGGCAATTCTTCCCTCTCCTGGCCAGCGGCATCATCTTTCCGCCGGGTTTGAATCTTTGCCTGGCTGCCAAACCGGTCGATAAATTCCCGGTAGCTGCCCAGAAGCGAGGGATTCAAAAACTCGAACTGGGACCAGAGCTCTCCCAGATGATTCTCCAGGGGGGTTCCGGTCAGAGACAGGCGATGCTTCGCCCTGATTACCGAGGACGCCTTGGCTACCTGGGTCTGATGGTTCTTGATAACCTGGGCTTCATCCAGAATCAGGTAGGTGAATTCAAATTCCCGCAGATGCAGGATATCCCGGCGCAGAATTCCATAGCTGGTGATGATCAGGTCATAATTTCCAAAATCACTCACCATGCTCCTGCGCTGAGAGCCGGTGTAGGCAAGTACCCGCAGGAGCGGAGTAAACCGGCGGGCTTCTCTTTGCCAGTTGAAAACCAGCGAGGTCGGAACGACGATGAGGGAAGGTGCCTGACATCCTCTTTCCCGGATATGCTCCAGCAAGGCTAAAACCTGGATAGTCTTGCCAAGGCCCATATCATCGGCCAGACAGCCGCCAAAGCCGAATTCGTTCAGGAAGAGCAGCCACTCGAGCCCCCGCTTCTGATACGGGCGCAGGATCCCCTGAAAGCCTTTCGGTGCAGCCACAGGCCGGATGCCCTGAAAATTGTTCAGACAATCCCGGATCTTTCGGTAATGCTCATCAAACGATACCCTCTCTCCCGAATTCAGCAGGAAGTCAAGCAGTCCTGCCTGTCCGAGAGAGAACCGCAGGCCCTGGCTGTCTTTTCCCTGACTCTTGCCCAGTTCCAGGGCAAAGCGATTACGATTCAGCCAGACCTCCGGCAGGATACCCAGGGCCCCGTCTCCCAGGGGGATGAACCGCTCTCCGTGTTTTTGCAGCTCCAATATCTTCTGCAAAGAGACAGTCTGGTCGCCGAACTCGACCTCTCCCCGCAGATCAAACCAATCGACACCGGAGGCAACCGTAAATTGAAACCTGGATGAAAGGCGGATTTTCTTCCGGTCCCGGCCCAGTACCTGCCATTTTTCATCCTCCACGAGATTCTGCAAAGCCTTGACCGACGCATCCCGGGAGATACTGAATTCGTAATCAGGATGGTTAAGCGGCTTAAATCCCAGACTTTGGAGTTTCCGGATGCACTCCTGCTCCCGGACAAGATCGCGCAGAACCTGAACCCGGCGGTTAAAGTCACTGATAACCGCAGAGGAGCTTCGTGAATCCACAAGGCAGTCATCACCATACCGAAAATCAAGATGTGCCCACAGCTCTCTGGTAAAGGTAATGGAGAGCTGTGGCCGCGGTACTAATCCCAGGATTTTCGTAAATTCCAGCTCCCTGGGGAGGATAAAGACATCGGAAAGCGAATGTCTCCCTTCCTGGTCAAGCGTGCGAAGGAAATCCGGAATCTCGGCCCGATCAACCACTATCGGTCCGGGCTTGCGCAACTCGTGAATCCAGATGAAGGGTATCCGGCTGGCAATCCGGTGAATCTCCCCCTGATAGATAAACCAGTGGGGATCTCCGGAAAAGATAATATCCGGCTCAGTAAGGGGAATCGACCGGTCCTGAAGAGTGAGTACGGGGCACAGTTGATAACCATCCTCCTCCTCGTTCTCCTCAAAGAGAATATTAAAACGCCAGGGCTGCACGTGAGCGAAATTCAGCTTCACCTCGCGGTATCGGGTCTGAAAGCAATTTGTCTTGTCGATCTCATTGATCCGGAAATAGAGCCGTCCGGTAGCTTCCAGGATGGACAGAAAGTCCCAGGCAATGGTCGTGGGAATAGGAATTTCATCGGCTGCCCTATCCCGGAGGCTTTCGTAGCTGTAGCGGTAAACCAGATGCTCACGCCCGCTTTTCAGAGACTGAATGAGCTCCATAGCCTTTTGATCAGCGGCACTTTCATATCGCTCAGCCCCGGCCTTGCCAAGGTCGAGCCTGACACTTCGGGACTTGCCCCAGGCCCCGTTTTTTTTCAGGAACCTTTCTTCAACCTTGAGAATTGCCTGTCCACGCTGAAGGCTCAATTCCCGGTCAAGGATAAAAAAGGGGAAAAACTGCTGGGATGCTTCCCTGCTCCGCCGCTTATGCTTCGCGCCGGAGGCATCATCAGGTCCGGGCAACAGAATCCGCCAATCCCGCCTGCGCTTCAGCTCAGAAAGGATGAAAGTCTCGTCATGGGCATCACAGGTGGATTTTAATTCGTGGCCATGAGTGGGTTTTGGTAACTCCAGGCTCTCCTGAAGACCATCATTTGCAAGGTCGTCAGCTTCCGGAGCCTGAGCTTCGGTTTTCGAGCCCTTCCACTCGTCTGTCAGGTTCCACCGCTGGTCAGCTTCAATGAGGGTAGCCCACAGGTGCCTGCAATTTTCGCCCCAATCAAGGAAGGAGGGGCAAGTACAAGACATCTCGACCCGGGATCGATCCTGGAGATCAATCCCTACGGTGTACTTCCTTTTCTCTTTGACTGTGGCCTCAATCCTCCTGGGATTGAGTGTTCTGATATCTACCAGGCCCTGAGCAAAGCACGTTTCGCCGCTTTGGCGAACTGCAGGTGAAAAACGCGGCCGCAATTGATCTAAAAAAGACATGCTCTTCTTTTCTACTCTCCGGACATCGTAAGGCTATCTATTCTCTCATAATTGTAACAAACTTCAGACGATTAGTAAAATTAAAATGGGACGTCCCGCAAATTTTGCTGGCTTTTCCAGCCGCGATCTTTGGCTGATCTTTATCAAAACCGGTTCTTTGGTCCTGGCAAGCAGATCCAGGGTCTCTCCCAGATGGCTTCTAACCTGAAGTACAGTCACTGTCTTCATAGCAATATTCCTTGTGCTCCCGATAGGCAAAAGTTTCCAGCCCCGGCATAATGTGGACGATTATTGCAACGACCCCAATACTCACTGTATAATAGCTTGACAATGATACATTACGCAATGGCTATTTAAGATTATGAATCTTACCTTTGAGGGAGAGTAACGCTTTCATCCCTCCTGGGAGCCGCAAAGCAGCCATGTCAGACACAGAGAGCTCACAATACAATGAATTTGAGGCGGTAGAGGTCCCCATTGAGGATTCTCTGGATCTTCATACCTTCCTGCCCGGAGAGGTTCCTGATCTCCTTCAGGATTATCTTGAGGCCTGCCGGGAAAGGCATATCTATCAGGTCCGCATCATTCACGGCAAGGGAACCGGAATGCTGAGGGAGAGAGTCCACAGCATTCTGAGGACATCTCCCCTGGTGCAATCCTTTTCCCTGGCTCCTCCGCAGGCAGGCTCCTGGGGAGCAACCATCGTGGTCCTCAAGCGGTAGAGAGGGGGCTTGAGAATCCCCCCCTGCCAGTCTGAAAATAAACCAGCCCTTTGTTATACCGGAATAAAGGAAGTGTCGCCCGATAAATTCCGGACAAAAGCAGCCAGCAGCCGGGCAGAGCTTTCCATATCCTGGAGGGACACCACCTCGACCGAAGTATGCATATACCGGCAGGGAACACTGACCAGCCCGGCTGCCACCCCGCCCCTGGACAGTTGCAGGACATTGGCATCAGTGCCGGTGGACCGGGGGGCCGCCTCTATCTGACAGGGGATATCCGCTTCTTTGGCTGACCGGACCAGAAGGTCGAAGACTACCGGATTGATGTTAGCTCCACGGGAAATGATCGGGCCTTTGCCAAGGGAAAAATCGCCCACCTTTTTCTTCTCGATGCCCGGCTGATCAGTGGCAAACCCGACATCAACCGCAATTCCCACATCCGGCTTATGCTGATAGGCACTGGTCGTGGCACCGCGAAGGCCGACCTCTTCCTGGACCGTAGCCACGGAAATCACCTGGCCGCAAAAAGGCTTGCCCTCTTCCCTGAGCAGACGCAGAGTTTCCGCAACAACAAAGGCGCCTGCCTTGTCGTCAAGCCCCCTGGAGCAGACAAGATCGTTCTTTAACCGCTCCAGTCCCACATCTATGGTAATAGGGTCTCCGATGAGGACCGCCTCTTCAGCCTCCTTCTTATCCTTAGCCCCGATATCGATATACAGATCAGTAATCTTGGCCACCTTTTTCCGGTCCTCATCCTCCATCAGATGGATCGGTTTCTTCCCGATGACTCCAAGGACCGACCCTCCTGAAGTATGGATGCGGACCCGGTGGCCCGGAACCAGATGGATATCGATTCCGCCGATGGCAGAAAAGAATATGAACCCCTGATCATCGATATACTGCACCATAAAGCCGATCTCATCGCAATGCCCGCACAGCATGATGCGGGGGCCGGGAGTTTTCCCTGACAGCGTTGCCGAGGCATTGCCCATAACATCAACAGTTACCGTATCAGCATGGGGTTGAATATATTCCCGGTATACCCGCACCGCCGGTGCCTCAAACCCCGACGGGCTTGGAGCATCGACCAGCCTTTTCAAAAAATCAAACGATTCCTGACGCATTGAGCAGTTCCTCCTTTTCGTGAGGTTATAGGTGTTTTTCCCTGTCTTTCGTGTTTTTCGCGATTATGGTTTATCAGTACCCTATAGGTGCTTTTCAGGTAAGAGAATTATGGTAACATTCTTCCGGTAATTCAGCAAGCCGGAATATCCTTCTCCACCAAGCTTTCTTGCAGCAGGCTGTGACGAGTGGGCAGAGAAGAATACTTGAGAATGTTTTTGGTAGAATTATGATACAAGTACACTTCCCAAAATTCCCGGATTGAGGTATATTGTAATCAAAGGGTATCCGGTAACAGCCAGAGATATGACACAAAAAGAAAAAGATCGATATAAAAAATGGAGGTACAAATGAGGAAGCAAGAATTACCAAAAATTCAATAAGTGAGCTTGCTCATTTTTGGGATAAACACGATATTACTGACTTTGAGGATTTACGTGAAGAAGTTACCGAGCCAGTTTTCAGCAAGGGGAAGGACATTCAATTACATCTTGAAGAGGATGAAATACAATCCCTGGAAAGATCAGCACGCCGAAGGGGGTTGAAAAATACTGAATTAATACGTGAATGGATTCTTGAAAAATTGCATGCTGCAGAGTACACGTGGCGATAAATCCGCAGCTCTACTCCCTCGCACCTCTTTGGAGGGAGAGGTCCATCCTGGAGATTGAACCCTTAACATGAGGCAAATCATATGTGGAATATGAACGAAGTTGTCAAAATCGAGTACAAGGGTGGTTACGTCTACCATGAGGAGTGGAGGGGATGTTCCCATCAAAGATGGGGAACATCTGGACAACCAGGAAAAACTGTAACCGGGAAAAGACTGCCTCCATGACTAAACTGCACAAGAACCTGTTAACGGCCTTCAAGGTCGCCTTTGCGGCCGGATTGATCGTTTATCTGATTTCAAGTGGCGGCCTGAACCTGCATTCGATGGGTAAAGTCATGGCGCATCCGGGGTGGTTTTCGCTGGTTACGCTTCTGTGGGGCCTTCTGACGGTCATCACTTCCATTCGATGGTATCTGCTTCTGCTCGCCCAGGGGGTAATGATTACTTTCTGGAAAACACTGAGCCTGAATTTCATCGGCATGTTTTTCAATCTGTGCCTGCCGGGAGCTACCGGAGGCGATCTGGTCAAATGCTACTACCTGGCTTCCATCTATCCGGGCAAGAAAATGGAAACCATCACCACGGTCCTCATCGATCGGGTTCTGGGAGTGGCCGGGCTGGTGCTGGTGGGGGGAATATCGGTGCTTGCCCATCCGGCTATCAGTCTGGGCGGAAACCGGATGGTCAGGACCTTCAGTTGTTCTATTCTCGCAGTCTGCATCACCACCCTTCTGGGACTGATTCTGCTGCTGAATCTGCCGGTTTCTTTTCTCGATGCCCATCTGGAAAGACATTCCCACGGACTCTTGGGGAATATGCTCATGAGGGGCTACCGGGCGATGCGGGTCTATCGGGACAAACAATTTACCATTTACTTCTCACTCTTCCTTTCCTCTCTGGTTCATACGACCATCATTATCACCAGCCTTATCATTGGCAGGGTTATCGGTTCCCCGATGAGCTGGCGCTTCTACGGGGTTATCACGCCACTTGGTCTCATTGCCAGTGCTCTGCCCATTGCTCCGGCCGGCCTGGGAGTGGGAGAGGCAGCCTTTGAATACCTGTATAAACTGGTAGGCTCATCCCTGGGAGGTGAAATCATCGCCGTGATTCACCTGATAGCGATCTTCTGGGGCCTGGTTGGGCTTCCTTTTTACCTGCTGGTCAGGAAAAGTCCTCAACCTGCTTCGGCTGAGGGAACCTTTGTGGCTGAATGAAAAGCTTTGGAGAAAAAGAGACTTATTTTATTATGGAGAACGACTGGATTCATATTGAAAAAGACCCACGGCATATAGCCAGGGAGAAAGAAAAGGCCAGAGAGCTTCGAAAATCCCAATGGTGGAAAAACAGGATAGGGGCAGGAATCTGCTACTATTGTCAAAAGCAATTTTCACCGCAGGAGCTGACCATGGATCATATTGTACCCCTGTCCCGTGGCGGCAGCAGTACCAAAGGCAATGTTGTCCCCTGCTGTAAGAAGTGCAATGCTGAGAAAAAATATTATACCCGTGCCGAGGTAGTCATGGACAGACTCCGTGACACTTCCGGTGAACCACCTGATCGTTCTTCTGACAGATAATCCGCTTCACTTCACTTCACTTCACATCTCGTATGCTGATTCACTTCCGGTTTGCTGCTGCCATGGTGCATTCTTGCGGTTTTCCAATATCCTGAAAGCCCAAGATTGCGTTCCCTCCATTTTTTTTCACCTGATACAGGGCCCTGTCGGCAAAATCTATGAGCTGGCCGGGGGTGAGAACCTGATCATCCGGAAATGATGCCAGACCGAGGCTGGCGGTAATATTGGTACAGGTGCCATTATACCGGAAAGAGTAGCTGGTGATCCGTTCATAGATCTTCTGGGCAATTATGAACGCTCCCTGGTAACCGGTGTTGGGAACGAGGATGCCGAATTCGTCTCCACCATACCGGGCCACGATATCCGTCTCCCGCAAAGGATGCCGCAGCATATAACCCAGTTTCTTGAGTACAAAATCACCAAACCGGTGGCCATAGGTATCGTTAATTGATTTAAAATGGTCTACATCGAGCATGATGCAGGTCAAGGGCTCCTGATACCTTCTGGCCCGTTTAAATTCCATATTCAATCGCTGACGAAGATGCCGATAGTTATACAAACCGGTTTGACCATCCTGGGAGCATTGTCTTTTCAATTTTTTGATAAGGGTATTCAGCTCGTTATTGACCTTCATCAATTCATTATTCAAGACAACGTAATTCAGGTACTTGATCAGCAATTGCTGATAATCGAAAACCCGAAGGGGGAAAGTATTTTCGCCCTTTTGCTTGGTTAGCTCTATTTCCACACTACTCATTCATGAGTCTCCATACCATCGATATATCTTCGTCAATTACTGCTTAACACGTCTCTTTTTTGGATGACATTCGTCGCACCGGGTTGGGCCCGACGGCTTTCCCTCGATCTTTAAATTGCTATGGCATCCTCTGCATATATTCATATAAGCATCCCGCAGGAGAATTCCCTCTGCCTCTTTTCCCGCATGGCAACCAATGCACTTGCCCGGCACCCTGGTTTCGTTCTGTTTCCACTCATGATGGCAGACCTTACAGGCAATGGAGAGATTCACAGCATGGCCGCTATGATCAAACTGAACCCCCTGGTAAATATCGGTAGTATACACTTCATTATTGATAATCATCTTGTCCGGTATACTTTGACCACTGGCTCTGTTCACCACTCCCAGGCAAATAACCACTAACCACAATATCGTCCATAACCAATTACTTCCCCTACTACCCATCTTTCGCTCCTCACTTCACTCTAACCCCTTTTGACCCACACAATCACAACCATAACCACCACAAACAGCTACTGCCCTTATCACTCACCCAACCTCAACCTGTCACGTGCGGCTGGCCTAAAAGTGCACGACCCTGATTTTGCTTGCTTCTCATACAAGCAAGATCAATACCAGAGAGGGTAATATCCGGTAAAGGAAGAGAATCAGGCAGATAACAACTGACTAAAGATGCAGACGATCAAAAAATGAGCCATCTGAAACCGCAGGGAGACCTGAGAGGGGTATAAAAAATATTTCTCAAGGCATAAATTTTTTCTCTGCCGATAGGATTCAGACCGTCAGGAATTTTTACCTGTTTTCCCGCTCTGCATGCTGAAGATTACGAGAAAATCGTTTTCAGTCTCGGTGAAGATCGGGTATAATAGGAATTTCGATTCGATCACTTTCTGGATCCCTGTGAGAAGATATAAGGAGAAATTCAGTGTACACGACGCTCAAGATAACTTCCATTCCTTTTATCAGTGCCCTTATCGGCTGGTTTACCAACTACCTGGCTGTGCGGATGATCTTTCACCCGTATCAGCCTGTTGGTTTTGGACCTCTGAAAATACAGGGACTGGTGCCGAAACGAAGGGAGGAACTGGCCGCAAGTATTGGGAAAACGGTTTCAAACCACCTCATATCCCATGCGGATATTGCCGAAAGCCTGAAATCGGTCCAGGTTATTGAATCCTTCAGGCAACTCATCGACCAAAAGGTGCAGGAATTGATCGACCGAAAGATCCTTTCTCTGAACCCTATGATTTCAGCCTTTATCGGCACGGAGACCAAAGCCAAAATCAGGACAGCTATCGTTTCCGAAATGATCCTCATGCTGCCGGACCTGGCCGAAAGATTTGCCGCAGGCCTGGAGGCACATCTCGACATGCAGGCGCTGGTGACAGATCGTATCAGGTCATTCGAACTGGAAAAATTAGAGCAGATTATTCTGGAAATATCTTCAAGGGAACTCAAAGCCATCGAAATCTATGGAGGAGTCCTCGGATTCATGATCGGCCTCATCCAGGTCGGCCTGATTCTCTTGTAGAACGAAAGATACACCTTCCGGATCAGGTCACAGGTTTTGCAGATGATGAAAATTTCGATTGATATTCTTGACTGCTACCCGTTTCTTTTGAGATAAAACATCCTGATAGAGATTGATGAGTATCTGATAGTTCTTCTCTCCACTGTATTTCTCCTCATATTCAGTCCTGGCCCCCTCCCTCATCGAGGTTAGTATATTCCGGTTTTTCCAGAGCCAGGAGACTTTTTCCCCCAGTTCCTTTGCATCACCGGGAGGGAACAGGCAGCCGCTGATTCCGTTAATTACAAAGTGCTTCATTCCTCCCAAATCGCTGGCAATTACCGGAATTCCATATGCATAAGCCCTGATGATGGTGGATGGAAAGGTCTCATGGGATTCTTTGGGAAAAATGAGCATTAAAGCACGCGCCAGATGATAGGTACATTCAGCCTTTGACTGCCAGCCTAAAAATTCGAGATTTTTGGAACCGGAACAGGCATCCTCCACTTCCTGCTTGAGAGGACCATCGCCTAAGATTTTTAACGGGATATCGGGAACAGATGACCATGCATTCAGCAGGGTCCGGATTCCATTCTCTTCAGATAGCTTTCCAAGAAACAGGGCATAATCTTCAACCTCCTGGGCGGGGGCGGACTCGACTTCGTCGCCGGCATGAGGTTTCACAACTACCTTCTGATTGGGAAAGCCGTATTCAATCAGCTTTTCCTTGAAGAATTCAGTTGGAACAAGGTAACAATCAACACTTCCATGACAGGCTTTTTGGTTCCAATAGTCCCGGATCATTTTTACTACATCCGTTACCTGATTTTGATTATCCCTGCAACATTTTTGTAGACCATCACCTTTCAATAAAGATTGTTTCATACATGAAATGCACAGTTTATTTGAGTAAAAAAGGCTGGATTTAGGACACAGCACTTCGTACCGATACAAACTCTGGATAACAGGGATACCCAACTTCTGACAGGTATTGGAGAACTGAGGAAGGCCCGTTAATGCCATATTATAGACATGTACCACATTGGGTCGATGCTTTTGGATCATCTGGATAATCGGAGAAGACTGATCTCTCCAGTGGGGTGAACCATGATGATGGACAGTGTGCGAAGCCGTATATCTACTGGCGTTAATAGCCTTTTTATTCTCCTGCCCAAGGTAAATTATCCGGTGGCCATTCTTTTTGAGCAGCCGCTTATCTGCTTCAGCAACCCAATCCTTTCCGCCCTGGGATTGAACATCATGACAAACTTGCAAGATCTTCATAATTTTAGACTCTCCGGTAATATTTTCCACATTACAACCAAGTCAAAAGCACTGGCAGCCAATCACTGAATCTGTGGAAACTTTCTGGTTTCTGGTTGCGTGTAGGCATCTATAGCTAATATAAAAGTTAGATACATAATTTATGTAGATACATCGGTGGGATAACTTAAAATAAGCTACGAAAAATTTCCGGCTTTGGCGGATTTTATGGTGGACCTGGTAAGGCAATGTCCTGGAGAATATTACCAGACTACCGGTGAAGGATTTGTGGGAAGGGAATATACTGCTGCGGCCGATTCTGAGCCTGGCATTGAAGAGTAGCGCATAAACTGCAAATCCCTCTCCGCTTTCCCGTGGTGGAGAGGGATTTGCCCTGACGTTTGAATTCTAACCAGTGAAAACGTCACTTCCTATTAAATAAATGGCAGCAAGACACTTAACCCTGGAATAGTTGCAGTTGCGGCTGGAAGAGTAGGCACAATGGCAGTTGTGGATATCGTTTGGGTCTGAGTCCAGGGAGGGCCGGTCGGAACCGACAAAAGTGCAGGCAGAAGCGTGGCAATAGCAGTAGGAGTTGTAGTCGGAGCAGGGACCACCGCCGTTGGTACTGTTGGTACTACCGGAACCGCTGTGGCGATAGGCACGGCGCTCACATTAACCACTGACAGAGCAGGATTAAAGATGATGGTAATCGTCGCCGCTGCATTTCTCACCGGCTGCGGGATACCCATTGGAGCAAGGAGAGGCCGCGGGGCAGCAGTGAGCAGAGGCGGCATCCCTAACGGCAGGGTTGCAAAAGGTGCAGGTGCATACAGGGGACTAATCGGCGGAACGTAGAAAAAAGGAGCCCGAGACCCAAGAGCCCCTGGATATGCCAGCATTTGAGCCGATCCGGGACTAAACGAGAATGCTACGATTATTGCTATGAAGAGTAATGAGACCCACTTTCTCATCGTTTTTCCCTCCTTTGGTGTATTATGATGTATTCCTGGGTTGTCACTAATCCTGTTTTCATAACTGGATGGTACCGGCTATTCGAGTAGATAAAATACAATTTTTCGGGGATATGCTCTTGCTTATGGTTAAAACTAATTTACTTCTTAATATTCACCTCCTGTTGCAAAAAGTAACATGTATAACCAGAGAATCTTAGTAACTCTCCTGCTGTCTGGCTGTCTCCATGAGCATTCGTGCCTGGGTGTTGTCCGGCTCAAGTCGAAGGACTTCTTCCAGTTCTTCCAGGGATTCCCGGTAGTTTCTCCGATACATGAGGGCCAGAGCCAGGTTATAATGAATTTTCGGATCCTCCGGAGCGACGTCCTCCGCCTTTCGCCATACTTCTACGGCCTTTTCAAAGTCTCCTTTCCGATAAAAGGCGGTGCCAAGGTTGATCAGTGCTTCCGTATGCGAAGGTGCCCGGTCAAGGATTTTCTGCCATGACCGAATCGCCTCTTCGATATTGTTCTGCTTAAGATAGGCTGTTCCCAGGTGGAGACAGGCGTCATTCGAATCAGGATCAATTTCAAGCGCTTTCTTCCAGAGCATAATGGCCTCCGGATATCTCTCGGCCTGAAAGCTGACAGCGGCCAGGTTCATCAGCGGAACAGGGTCGGAAGGATCAAGACGGCGGGCTTCCTCCCATTCCACTACCGCCTCCTGGGCCCTGCCGAGCTCATCAAATAGAACATGTCCCATGATCAGATGCGCCTCCTTGTTATGGGGATCGACTTCCACCGCTTTTTTCAAAGCGGCAAGCGATTTGTCAAAGGAGCGCAGACTCAGGTAGGTTTTCCCGATCGAGATGTAAACATCCGCTCTGGCCGGGCCTGTCTTGAGAGCGGTTTCAAAGTGATCAATCGCACCCTGATAGTCCTTGCGGGTGAAATGGGTCAGCCCCAGGCAATTCCAGGCATCCTGGTTGTTCGGAAAAAGCCTGGTAGCCTGGAGGTAGATATCCTGAGCCTTTTCGAGGTTACCTTCCTTGAACCATGCGGTTCCCAGATTAACCAGGGCTTCTGAATAGCCCGGCTTTATCTTCATGGCTTTCTGAAAGGCGTCTTTGGCTTTGTCATACGATCCCTGTGCCAGAAAAAGACTGCCAAGGTTATTATGGGCCTCGGCACTGTTTGGATCTATGGCCGCAGCCTGAGAAAACTCCCGAAGAGCATCTTCCATCTTCGAGCGGTGAAAATAAATCACTCCCAGATTATTGTGTGCTTCCAGGTGGTTTGGTTCAAGCTTCAGGACCTGGGTGAAGTATTGATATGCCTCTTCCAGATATTTATTCGCTTCTTCCAGCCTTCCCCTCTCAAGGGCCATTTCACCCAGCAGGTTTATGGCATCGCCATAATCCGGATCAAGCTCGATGGCAGATTTGGCCGCTGAAATGGCCTCATCTTTTAATCCCATCTCCTTATAGACCACACCCAGGTTATAATACACATCTGCATACTTGGCTTCCTCCAGGGCCAGTTTAAACTCCTTGAGCGCCTGATCAAGCTGGCCAAGCTGATGGTAAACGATGCCAAGGTGGTTACGGGCCTCCAGATAGCCTGGCTGCAAGGCCAAAAGATGGAGGAATCTGTCCCGTGCCTGTTCATATTTACCCATTCTTTCCTCTACACAGGCAAGGTAAAAGGTGGCCGAGACATTTTCCGGGTTCGCATCGATTACTTTTTTAAATTCATTGTAGGCCAGTTCATAAGAGTCAAGATAATAATAGGAAAGTCCCCGGTCTATTCCGTCGATCAATTGGATCATATCTTTGGGATCGGGCCGTTTTTGAGAGTCTTGTGCCGGATCTTTTTTTGTGGACCGAAAGTAGCCCAATCCTTCAAGCCGGCGCAGGGCAGCATCGTTCTGGACGATCTGGGGCTGTCTTTTTTCCTTCCGGAGCTGTTCCTTGAGTGCTCCAAGCTTTTTTTCCCAGTCAATGGCAAGCTCAGGCTCTCCGGTCAGGAGATTGGAATTTTCTGCCGGATCTTTCAGCAGATGGTACAGTTCAGAGCGGGGAGCCTTGATATATTTCCAGTCCCCTGTTCTTATCCCTTCGATCCGGCTCCAGCCAAAATTAAGCTCCGGATACAATGTTTCACAGAATACTTCCTGATGAAGGGCCTGACACCCTCCCGATACCAGGGGAAGCAGGCTTTTTCCCGGTAAACCGCTCAAGGAGACTCCGTCAGGCTGGATTGAAAAAAGATCCATGATGGTCGGGAAGATGTCCAGGGTAGTAACCATCTGAGGTACTTTCTTTATCATTTTTTTTGCTGCCGGCATAAGCCCGGCGGGAGCCTTGATGATCAGGGGGACCCGAAGAGTTGCATCGTAGATAAAAATCGTGTGGGTAGATTCACCGTGCTCACCCAGCCCTTCCCCATGATCCGCGGTCAAAACGACGACCGTCTTATCGGTCGCTCCCATTCTCTTGAGGCCGTCGAGCAAATCACCCAGACACTTGTCCGTATAGGCAATTTCTCCATCGTAGAGACGGTGCTTATAATTTTCCCTGAATGGAGGGGGCGGAAAATAAATCGCATGCGGGTCGAAGTAGTGAACCCAGAGGAAAAAGGGCTGGCTATGATTTTTCTCCAGCCACTCCAGGGCTGATTTGGTTACCTCCTCTGCTCTGCGCTCACTATCCATTGGGCTGGCCGATGACCTCTTCTTGCCCGGAAGAGAATCATTATAGGTGTCAAAGCCTTGATCCAGGCCGAACATGGAGTTCAGCACAAATGCTCCGACGCAGGCCCCGGTACGGTATCCATTTGATTTCATGACTTCAGCCAAAGTGACGACATCCTGCTGCAGAACAAAATTTCCATTGTTCCAGATACCATGCTGAACTGGATAGAGCCCGGTCATGATCGAAACATGGGACGGCAGAGTGATGGGAACAGGAGTAAGAGCCTGGGTAAAGAGAATGCCCTCCGATGCCAGAGAATCGATCGCCGGTGTATTCACATCCTGATAGCCGTAACAGCCCAGGTGGTCTGCCCGCAGGGTATCGATGGTGATGAGAAGAAGATTATAGGCCGGTTTTCCCGGTTGAGGGGCTGCAGCCTCGCTCAAAGAAACGGGGCTGAGGAAAGAACACAGCAGAAAGAATAGATAAAATATGAATACTGGTTTTTTCATGGAGATCGTTCGCTTTTCCATAGTCTTAAAGGACACCTTTTATTTTCTCACCCTGCCCGGTTGAGCAGGCGGGACATGAACGTCCCGCCTGCTGCCTGGACATTATACCGGAGCCTGGCCGCCGGAAACGGAAGACCGCTCCGAAAAATGAAAACTTCTGCCTCCGATTTACAGAAGCACCAAACTAAATACTCCCTCATCCAGTACCGGGATATTGGTACCGGTTACTGTATAATAGCCTGTCAGGGTAGTCGGGGAGGTAAGAACGCCATTTATGAGAAGGTCATATCCAGTACCCAGAAATCCGCTTAAGGTAATGACGCTGTTGGCTTCTACCCCACTCACATTCACCAGAAAGTTCGCATACTTGCTCCCCGTGAGAATACAGGTGCCAACCGCGGTTCCCGTAAGTGGATCTACGGCTATATTCAGGGTCATCGGACCAGTGTGCCACAGGACAATATAGGCAATGTAAGTACTGGTCCACGTACCCGTCCAGGTCCCTGTCTGGGCGGCTCTGCGCATGGGCAGGCCGGCAGATGAAGAAAGAGCGGGAGCAAGCGAGCTTGCTGCTGGAATTATGGAGGTCAAATACGGCACCTGGATTACCGGCCACGGGGAAACAGCCGATAGTGAATTCAAAGGCAAAAGGAAATTGAGAGGGTCGTAAAGTACAGGAAAGCTCAAAGGATCGAAACTGAAAAAGGAAGAACCTTCAGCAAAAGGAGTATACGGCAGGGGAGGAAGGAGAGCAGGAATCATTTGAGTAAAGGCATCCGACCTCAATCCGGTTAAGGGAGACAGGGTAACGCCGGAAAGCTGGGCATCGCCGGAAGATACACAGACCATCAGGGCGCAGACAAGAATAACGACAGATAATATGATGCACCTTTTTCCTCTGATCATAGCTGAATATCCTTAAACTTTGATGGAGTACATTAAGTGACCTATAGTAAAACCGGAGACAGCAATGACAAATTGAATACTCCTTCATCCAGTACCGGGATATGGGTGCCTTCTACTACATAAAAGCCAGTCATCGTAGTCGGTGAGGTAAGAAGACAGGTCAAAACCATATTGTATCCGGTAGACAGAAGTCCGCTGACCGAAATAATGTCATTTACTTTCACCCCACTCACGTCAAAAGGAATATTTGCATACCGGCTCCCCGGGAGAACACAGGTACCGACAACGGTTCCGAGCAATGGATCAACAACGATATTCAAAGTCATTGGCCCTGTATTCCAGAGGACGATAAAGGCGATATAGGTACTGGTCCAGGTGCCTACCCATGTCCCTGACTGAGCAGCCGTACGGGTTGGAGCAGTCGCCACAGGTACTGGTGGAATAACAGGATAGCTGAAGGGAGCATACAGCAGAGCGGCAAAGGGGTCAAAAACGGGATAAACGGGATATTGAGCTTCACACAGAGGCAAACACATTATTGAGAAACAGGTAAAGATCAAAACAGATAACAAATACTTTTTCCCTCTAATCATAATTGGATCATCCTTAAACGTTAAAAAATTCATGCTTCTCATAACCTGCCGGCTAACTATATGGCACAGCTATATAAGAACCGGAGCAAGCAGGCTGAGATCGAATATTCCCTCATCCACAAGATCGCCGGCAGCGGTTACCGCATAAAAACCGTTCATGGTGGTCGGTGAGGTGAGAACACAGGTTACATCAATAAGAAATCCCAGCTTTGGAATCCCTTCCAGACTGATGATGTTATTCACCCTTACCCCGCTTACATCAAACGGAATATTGGTATATCTGCTTCCTGCGAGAAGAGCGGTACCGTAAACGGTTCCTAACAATGGATCTACAACAATATTCAAGGTCATTGGACCGGAGTGCCAGAGAACGATATAGGCAATCCAGGTACTCGTCCAGGTGCCTACCCAGGTTCCTGTCTGGGCTGCTGTACGCGTCGGAGTAACAGCCGTAGTTGCAGGCAATATTGCCGGGGCAGGGAGTGGAGCAAACGGCAGCGTGGGGAGAGCCGGGTAGTAACTTGCACTGAGCAGAGGATCAAAAGGAGCGTAGAGCAGTGAGGCAAAAGGATCAAAAACAGGATAATAACTGGCCGCTGTCCGGTATAATCCGGGAGAAAAAACATATGGATTAAAGAATCCCCCGTATCCAACGGCTGTACTGAGGGGAGGCAAAGTAGTGCCGGTATACTGCGCATTACTCAAAGGTACACAAACCACAGACAGGGAAATTATAATCATAAAGACGGCTAGCACAATACCTCTTTTACCTTTGACCATGATAAACCTCCTTTCTTACCAGGTATCTCTATACTCTCTCAAGAGCTCTTTTCATCAAATCTCTCATCTCTCTCAAAAACCCGTTCTGCCAAGCTAATTATGCATTGCGAAATTCCTCAAGATTCACCACAGTGAATCTTGAGGAATTCAAGACACCTCCTGATCAGATAAACAGATTCGATAATACCGCAAAAAGAAGCGGATTGGCTGTACTTAAAGCTGCCGGTGAATAAAGTGCCTGCGCATAGAGTGAGACAAGGCCTGAAACAATTGGACTTACTGAGGCAGTAGTTGTAGCCGCGGGTGGAGCTACCGTAGTAACGGAAACTACACCTGTTGTCGGATTGGTAATAATAATAGTAGCCGCAGGTGCCCTGGTTACCGGGATCGGCAGAGAGGCTGCCAGAACTGGATCAATATAGGGAGGAACGAATAAAGGTGGAGGAACGGGAGCATAGACCGGTGGAACCGGGGAAAAATATGGATAGGGGTAGAAAACAGGTACCTGGGACATACATTTTGAGGAAAGAGAAAGAATACAAATAAAACAGAGACTAGCGATAGCTAATCTTAAAAGTAATTTAAGGCCTCTTACTTCTTGTTGTGACATTGCTTAAACCCTCTCTCTAAATAAACAGCGATGATAAGTAGGCAAAAAGCAGCGGATTAGCGGTAGAAAGGGGAGCCGGTGCGTAGAGTGCGCCCGAATAAAGTACAGCCAGAATACTAAATAACGGTGAAGGAGCTGCCGTAGTAACTGTAGGTGTGGTAGTAGAAACAATTGTTGGTGCTGTAGTTGGAGTAACTACCGTTGGTGCTCCAATGACCACCGCCCCTGCCGTGGGACTTACCGCCGTGATTCCAGTGGAGAGAATAATCGTAGCCTGAGGTGCCCGTATATACGGCACCGGCGCGATCGGTACAGGAGGAAGCAGCGGATAGGGACTGTAACTCACGGGAGCAAATGGCGTAACTGGAAGAAATGGATCAAAATACGGGTTATAATATTGCCCCAGACCTTCCTGAAGAGCGATTCCCAAGATAAATATGCACACCAAGAAAAAGACTGCAAGCGATTTCTGAGCAAGGCTCATACAATAACCCTTCTTCTGCATAAACTTGATCTCCTTAGATTACGCACTTAGCAGGAATATAAGCTCTCTTTTGTCTGCTAAATGGTGAGCGATGATAAATAAGCAAAAAGCAGTGGGTTAGCCACAGAAAGAGGGCTTTCATAGAGAGCGCTTGCGTATAATATGCCCAGGATACTGATTAAAGGTGCAGGCGCTGCTGTGGTAACTGTCGGGACAGCAGTACTGACAACTGTCGGTACTGTAGTCGGCGTAACTACTGTCGGTGCACCAATGACCAGAGTTCCGGTAGTCGGACTTACCGCCGTAATTCCGGTTGAAAGGATAATGGTGGCATGAGGTGCTCTCATACCGGGCAGCGTTGGATATGGCACAGGGCAAAACTGGATCGAGGGGAAGAGAAGCGGTGGCGGCGGCGGAAGAAAAGGAGCATAGGTCAAGGGCATATAAGGAAGATATTGACAGGACCCCTTCTGAAGGCTGACTGCTAAGGTAAGAACACAAGATAACATAACAATTAGGAAAGATTTTCCAATGATACTCATAAAACAGCTCTTGTTGCGCATAAATCTGTACTCCTCTACTTTTCGGAAAGTTATCTGAAGTGATACTTTCATTCAAACGTTTTCCAGCATCGGCAGTGTCCCTGTACTAATTTTGGACGACTAATGACCTGTCCCCAATTGTAGAGGGACACCACCTCAATTCTTCAGCCGATACCGAACTTATTCCGCAAGCGACAGGAACAGTATCAAAAATACCAGGGTGCTTGGTGTAAGAGACAATGTGCCAAGTGGTGCAGCCGCGGTGACGACCGGAGTTGTGGGAGCCAGAATAATAGTTGCCGCTGCAGTCCTGCTTGCTGCAGTTGGCAGTGCCAGGTATGGATCGAACAGCGGAGGAGCAAATACCGGAGCAGCCGGGAAATAAGGCACGGGAGGTACAAAGGCAAAGTATGGATCATAATACGGAGCAGGATAGGGAATAAATTGAGCGGAAACCTGTGTTGAAGTTAAAAAAATGACTGTTATGAGAAATATAATAAGGCAACTCATAAACCTTACTAAGCTAAACTGCTTCATGTAAAAGATTCTCCTTAATCAAAGATTTTGTTAAAAGGAATAATCCTTTTATCAAGAGCCTGAGTAGTTACATTAAAAGTTAAACATAAACAGGGTAAAACATACGATACTTTCCATGTCCTATTCTTCCAGGGACAGATAGAGTATTAAAAACACAAGGGTGGTTGGTGTCAGAGCCAGCGTTCCAAGAGGTGCAGCAGCAGTGACTACCGGTGCTGCGGGTGTTAGAATTATCGTTGCTGCCGCAGCACGGCTGATAGGAGTTGGCAGAGCCGCCAGATATGGATCGAACAGGGGAACTGTAGGATAGAGAAGAGGAGGTGTAGGATACAATGAAATCGGAGGCAATGGAAGTGGACTATAACCATAAAACGGGTCATAGTATGGCGATGGAAGAATCTGAGCAGAAACCTGGGTTGAAACAAGTAAAGCAGTAACCATGAAGAAAATAATAAGACACGTTACATTTTTTCGTGAGCTAAATTTCCTCATAGTATGAATCTCCCTTCCAGCTCAAGGTATGTGCCTGCCAAGGAATCACATCCAAGTAGGCAAAACTTGAACACTGAAACATACCTTTGATTATTAATGGGACTGGAGCCAGAGGAACGATTATGCTTCCCCTCACTTTTCGTTTCTCAAGTTCTTCCTACTATGACGGGAAAACATAAGTAATCCAACATCTTGCTAAGAGCAAAGAATGACTTCTCATTCAATCTTTGCTACCTCGGGGAAGCCATCCCCTGGCACATCTTTTGCAAAAATATGAATTGCATACAAAAAGTTCCAGACTTTCTGTATGTAGCCTTAGGGGTCATCGGTATTGATAAGTTCGCGCCTTGAAAGTACCGGTGACCTTTTTTTTCGAACTCTTCTCTCAGAAACACCTCCTTGCTGAATGCTTGCCCTGAGATTCTACTATCCAGGAGTTAAATTGCAGGCAAGACAAGTGGGAAGTAATTTACTTGGATGAATATACATGCCGACCACTAATAAGAAGTATTCCTTAATCAACCTCCTTTCTCTGAAAATCTTTCCGGGCTGGTTTCTTAACTTCTCACCCCCTTTCGTTATTTTCATAACTGTCCATTTTTGAGCACCAATAAATACCCTAACAATATCACCTCTGTCTCTATCGTCCCGGGATCTTTCTGAGATCCCGGATAACCTTACAGCAGATGGCTCTGCAAGTTCTCCAGCAACAGGTATCTTACTTAAATCGATACGAGGAGCGAACTATCTGTTTTAATTTCCTATTGTCGAGGTATCTGGCAGAAAAAAAATGGAGCACTTGGATAAATATGAAATTGGTCAAGTTTTTTAAAAAGTTAAGAAATGTGATCATATCTCGTCACCGCTTAAATGTTAATGGGTACAATAAGAGATCCTCCAAGCCGAAACTATAAAAACCCGCAATGAGAAACCTGGAAATAGTATAGAAAAATACCGCTTCAGAGTTTCCCATTCTCTGGTTGAATAGGCTCTTTCGTCACTGAATAACAGTAAATTAACTTAACCTTTTGAATAGCTGGGGTGTAAAGCTGGGGTATCTGTTATCAACAGATAATTCTCTATATACTACTAAATATACGAGAAATAATGATGGAAATTATCGCTCTCATACCCCGGTAACCTTGCCAATACCGGGAATTCTTATGCAATATTCCCTCCTTGCCTCTGCCTTTGTAGGAAATGCAAATTCCATGCTCAAGTACAAAAGTTACGGAGAGTCCCGGTCTTTCCCTGGATAGTTCGTGCTGGTGTAACCTTAACCTATTGATTCAATATGCGTAATTTCCATCATCGAAGTCCGCTATATTTTTATCCTGGAGAGAGACTGCTGTCTCAAGTTCAAGCCAAGAACTGGTCCTTATAGTGCAGGTATGTAATTTTATGTACTTTCTTACACAGAGCATTAGATAACCAGAGAAACATTTATCGATTAACCATATGTTTATAAATCGAAAACCTTTCCCCTCCCAGCTATGCATATTTTTGCATATATCATTCATCTTATGAATAGTATATGCAAACCGGGAACATGAGGAGAGCTCAACCTTGAAAGTCCTTGGTGTTTCAATAGAAAATCTCCCAGTAAGGGGAATGCCCTGATTCATAGAACCTATGATCCTTCAGAAAAAGTAAGGAGGGACTTTTCAACTGATTGGGAAGGCAGATTCTGCCAAGCCTGCATAAAGGCGAAGATTCAGGAGGGAGAAATAAGGGAGAAATCAAGATGGTATGGGCAAAAAGCGAGGAACTTCCTGCCCATACCAGCGGTAAAACTTTGAGCCGCACAAAATCTTTTCACTAATACCGCTACTTGTGAGCGCCTTTTCCCTGCTCAGGGGTATCTTTTTCCGGTACACCGGCTCCGCCGGGTTGGGCGGGACCGCTGCCCTTCTGCTCATCAGGCTGCGGGGATGCTTTCACCGCGTCCTTTGCCGCCAGATTCTCCCTCTTATACTCCGCCGGAATCTCAAACAGTTTCCTGTCGATTTCCTTTTCCTCCACCTTGACAAGCTTGGTGACCATATCGAGTTTCTTGTTCTGGGCATCCATATGAACAGCAATCTCTACCGGATATCCGGGGTATTTGTTCAATTCACCAATGATTTTCTTTTGTCCAAAATAAACGGCCATTCTGGACCTTACTTCTGCGGGCATCTTGACCGCATCGCTGAGCCAGTACTCCACATCCGTGGTTACCCCCTTGGTGGTACTGGTCAGGATAACCTGATAGGCATCCCATTGGCCAATCTTTTTGGTTTTCCCCGTTTTTTTTGAGGATACCTGGATCTCTTTCTCAATGGCCGCAAATTGCGCTTTCAAATCAACCTCTTTTGCAATCTTCTCTTTTTCGTTGAGCTGATAGGCCTTGTCCTGGTCCATATAAATGAGCAAGACCGTATTCTTATCGCTTTCATTGAAATACCTTATCTTGTCCTGTTTTACCCACATCTTCAGCGTGGAAGCAGGGGGGCCCGCTGGTTTGCCATCAATCAGGGTCTCGGTCTGCTTCTCAATGTAATAATCCCCTGCCCAAAGAGAACCTGCCAGAAAACCGGATATCATGCATCCTGCCATCAGACTCAAGACTAATATCCTCTTCAATTTCATGCCGTTATCCTTTCATCTCGGAAAAAGGGTTTACAATTGCCTGCCAAAAGGCTGGAGTGCTCACTATGGTTCTCATCCTTGTTTTCATCCTCTGTGACTGTTACCTGGTCAGTTTATACAATTTCCAGGACTAAATCAATGGTTAAGCGCACCATCGTGGTTAAGCGCACCATCGTGCATTTAACCTGTTTGAAAATGACAGGATTATCGATTAAGCTCTCGTAATATTAACAACCTATAAGCTGCTATCTTTTTCCAGCGTAAGTCCAGCGTAAATCTGTCGAAAGCCATAAAAATTTTTGGAAAGGGAGAAATGGGCATGAAATTTATGCTGATGATTGTGGAATACTGCTACCCACTGTTATAGTGTCTCACTATTGAGACAATCCAACTGCTTATAAATTATAGCCTTAAGCAGTTCACGAGAAATTCGATGGAGCATGGTCGGTTATACGGGGATACTTTCTGCTGCAATTTTGCGACAGTCAATTTATTATGTCCACGACGTTAACTTGGCTAATATTTTAAAGTATCGGAACTTTCTGCTCTTCCAATCAAGGGAATCCAAGCGTTCCTTACCTTCTCTCAGGGAAAAGAAACACTCGGATACCTGTTTCGGTAAAAATGCCCTTTATACCGGCGAAGCAGATAATCCAGATAATATTCATGCTGAAGTCTGTCCATATAGAATACTGATGCTATGGACTCATCGCCATACTTCTCAACCATTTTTTTTACAAATCCCGGACTGATTGAATCAGAGCGCATAAACCCGATGATGCCTTCTTCCTCATCCTCACTCAGGTCAATTCCCTTTTTCTCAAAGCCGCTGACAATATCGTCGAATCCCGTCATAATCTCCTCGCCCTCATCCGGGTTAAAATAAACACCTATCCCGTCTGTGCATTGTTCAAGCTCAGGAGAAAGAGGTATCTCAGGCATTTTTATCTTTTCCAATTCTCTGGCCGGAAGATCAGGGCTGTATATTAACGGGAATTTCTTTTTCCAGTCAGCAGACAGGGAAGCACCGTCAGGATAGATTACCAGATCATCACCATTGTATTTAACGAACTTGCGGTAATAAGCACTTACCATCTCCCTGGCTCTTTGAGCCCGATCCTCACAATAGCGGTAAGACACTGCTGAGAGCTCTCTGAAAAACTGATCCTTTGCTTCCTGAATGAGTTTTTCCGGCATCTCGGGAAAGGCTTTTTGTTCACCGGACCAGTACCATTCCTTATCCCAGGGAACCAGGCTGCCGAAGATAAACTGCCCGGCCTTAAACGGATTAGGCTCTCCCACCATAACCGTATATGGTTTATCGTTAATCAGATTCATCACTTCTGCACCAGGGCCTTTGACAGTTAACACCCTGTAATACGCCAGATGCCTCTCATACCAGCTTCTTACCTGTGATTTTTGCTTTTGGGTGATATCCAGTGTCGCCGCCAGGATATCGATAACACCCAGCCCGGACCAAATGGTGTTTTCCTGACAGACAAAATCATCAATAATAGGAATGCTCACTTGCCCGGCGTATTCTTCAAGAGCATAATTCTGAAAGCTGTGCCGGAACAGGTATGAATGCTGGCCTAACCAGATCAGTTTTTTCTTCACATCCCAGCCGTATTCATTCGGCCGGGAAAGGAATTCTTTTACCCCCGAACTCCGGGGTATCGTCGTAAACCGCTCTTCCAGGAAATCATCCGCCATTCCCGCCAGGAGAGTTAAATCCTTGTGTTCCGGCTCAAAGATAAACCCTGTCCATAGTATTGAATACCATACCCATATCAGATGATGAATACGGTGCTTCAACAGCTCCTTCTCCTCTAATTTCACCCCTGGTCGGAGAGTAATGGGCAGCGGAGTATGAAAAAATTCCCGGTTATAGTGCTCATAGCCTTTCCAGATACCAATATCATTATGGATATCTTCAGCAAATTCAACCAGAACACCTGCCAGTTCTCTAATCTGACTGTCTCGCAAGTACAGATTATCATAAGCAAAAGAACTTTGTGCCTTTTTCAGCACACGCTTCAGCTCCTTTACTGTTTCTGGAAGATCCCTGTCTCCCTCTCTTTTATATCCCTTCGGCCTGTGTAACTGAAAACTCATCACCAATCCCGCCATTTCCGTTTTCATTTCCATTTCCCCAGCCAGGTTATAGCTGGCTGGGGTAATCCCTTTGTTTTGATTGGGCTTAATCCTGCCCTTTTTCCGTTTATATATCTTCCAATGCCGATCTGTCCCATTTGATCAAAGGCATAGATACAATAAGGGAGACAGTCATTTGCCCGACCAAAAAGGAGAAGATTGAAGTCAAAGCTATCACCTGGCTTGAAATGCTCCTGGAGAGTCAGCGGTGGCTCGATGACAAAGGGGTGAGGCGGGGATGGAAGATTCACGCCACTTTTTGTGCAACTTTCTTTCTTCTCGAAAAAGAAAGAATATACACAACGGCTGTTCAACAGGCAACTCTGGCAATCCTGCCTCTCAAGGGCACAGACCACCCGCTTTAAAGCAGTACCAAAGGCCCCGCGGAAAGTTGATCCCTTGAACGGAGGGAGAATGGCCTCGGCATGTAACTCACTGGTAAAGGTAAGGCGACTATAGAGCATTCCATTGCCCTTTCCATATATTCTGGTATTCTGGGTGCTTATTTTGTTATCCTGTGTTGCAGTATAATTAACGCCTAACGCCTGATATGGAGCCTGTGCAGGTAAGGAGAAATCTTTGCATTGCCCGCTTCTCCTGTTATAAGAGCAGAAAATGGATAAAATTACATAATTAGCAAAATATTAATACAAAGTTGATTCACAAGCAAGGAATATGTTTCAAGAAGAGAATATATCCTTATACCCAAAGGCTGGATCATTACATGCTGACGGACTGCTGAATCTGACCGATCAGATGGTCGATGAATATGCGTTGAGAATAACAGGATAAGCCAGAATATCCTGTACAAAAAAGAAAAATCAAGGTAAACTGAGAGAGATACTTTACAAAAAATCTTATAACTCAAACATGGGAATATGAGCCATAATCACCCACCATCTGAGTGTTACCACCAGAATATTTATCGGCTGATCATATCGCTTATTTTAAATCTGGTCATTGTGGCGGTAGAATTAGTGGCCGGGATTTACTCTCACAGCCTGGCACTGATTTCCGATTCAATGCACAACCTCAGCGATGTCAGTTCAATTCTCATTACCCTGGGCGCAAACAAACTCAGCTTAAAGAAAGCAACCTATACCAAGAGTTTCGGTTTTAAGAGGGCGGAAACCATAGCTGCCATTCTGAACGTGCTGCTGCTGCTCCTGACCGCCGCTTTTCTGTTCTGGAAAGGGGTTGAGCGGATTCAGCACCCTGAGCCTGTTATGGGCCGCATGGTAATTTTGGTCTCTCTTGTGGCTCTTGCAGCTAATTTGATATCAGTATTTATCCTCAGAAAAGGTGCCTCCTGCGATCTTGGCATTAAAAGCACTCTGGTGCATCTTATGACTGATGCAATTTCCTCCCTGGGGGTTCTGGCTGTGGGCATTACGGTATATTTCACCCGAAGCTATATTCTGGACCCTGTCCTCTCGATGGCTATTGCTCTCTTCATTCTCGCTAACTGCTGGGGGATATTGAAGGAGGCCCTCAACATTCTGCTCGAAGGAGTGCCGAAAAACATTGACCTTGAAAAAATCAAAGCCCGCTTGAATGCCATTGAAGAAATTCACAATGTTCACCATATCCACGTCTGGGGCATATCCAGCCGGCATATCAATGCTTCTCTTCATATCCTTCTTGACAATTGCTCCCTGGTGGAAGCTGAAAAAGTCATGGTCAGGGTGTGCATGATTCTTCGAGAAGAATTTGGAATCAATCATGTCACCATTCAGCCGGAAACTCAAAAATACCATAAGGTTGAGACCCTTTGTCAGATATGCTGAATGTGCTGGCTGACCTTGAACCAGAAGTACCCTTTGACTGACATTGCCGAAGCCATTTTACTATCTGGATGCAGCACGAACAGCACAATCCCTGACTTCAGTGGATATTACAAAGCACGCGCGGCCAATACCCGCTATTGATCCTATCCGGTCAATTTCTGACCGGGCTTCAACCATGCTTCAGGGCTGTGGAGCCTTCCGGCCGGGCCACGATTCTCATCCGGTTGGCCACATGGCGGGGGCCGAAAATCGTCGCTCCCAGCCAGGCCAGGGCAATCGATCCCATCAGGAGAAGCTGCACCAGGTTTTCACTCAGGCCCTTCGCTTTGGCCAATTCCGCTTTTCTCTTTCTCAAGGCAACCTTCGGCGAGGAAAGGACCGGCTGAATGCTGATAACCTCAAAGCCCTGGCTGGCCAGCAGCATGCGTATTGTCCTTTGAGAAAAGCCGAAATGGTGGCCGCCGCAATGGTATAACTGCCTGGTCAGATGGTCGCATTTTCCTCCGCTCAGCCGGTAGAGGAGGTGGGCGGTCCGGCGGATGAGGCTGTCTTCGGTGGGGGTTTCAATGACCACGATCCCATTGTCTTGTAAGATTTTTCTGACGACAGACAGTGCGCGTGCAGGATAGACCAGGTGCTCCAGGATATTGAACAGCGTAATGCAGTCAAAATTTTCCGCCGGATGCTTTTGGGCAAATTCCTCCACCGTACAGCAAAAAACCCTTTCTCCGCGTTTTCCGGCCAGATTCACGATGTCCTGACTGACATCGAGACCCACGGCCTCCCATCCATACTGCCTGGCCACCGTGAGAAAATATCCCGGACCACAGCCGATATCGAGCAACTTTCCGGGTGAATGGTTAAACATGGTTATTTCTTCGAGAGCCTGACGGAATTCCTCGGAGAAAGACCCTTCCAGTTCCTGATAGACATCTATTCCCCAGTAGGCGAAATATTCATCGCCCTGACCATCATGGAGGGGAGGAAGGTCGTTGACATAGATCAGGTCACAGCGGCTGCACCGGATGACCTCGCCCCGTGACAGCGGATACAATACCTCATAGCCATCAGGGTCGGTATTTTCACAGATGCAGCATGCAAGCCGCAACTTCTTGACTTTTGGCATGTTCTTGTCCTGCTTGTGTGCTTGCTCAATGAAAATTAGGATCGTATGTTTAATTCTGTTATCAGTCTGTCAATGAGGGTTGTACTAAAAGTAAACTTGGCCGTAAAGTTCCCTCAGCAGATGAAGCTGGTTTAATTTCGATACCACGATCAATGGACCGGCATTAGAAATAACAATATCTTTCACGAACCAAGTTCCTCAAGAACTGTTTCTTCCGAAAACTCCGGTTCTATTCCGCTTCTTCGTGCCTCTTGAATCAAATCTCTCTTTGACAGATGGTATAACTCAGCCACATATCCGATGGACCCCCATCATTTTTATAGAGTTTCAGAGCCTGATCATTTTATATTGCCTGATCCCTAAAGAAATAATTTGCCGCATTATGGCAGGCTCGTCAGGTATCCCCATCGAGCCATTTTTTGGTATTTTCATGGAAACGGTTTCTGCCATCTTAGCTTCTCCTCCCGTAAAAAGCTCCGATCTGATTATTTGTCCAACCTTAGTACACGACGCCTTAATTCAGTGTACTTAGTCTACTACTTCTTAAGATATCACATTTTCATTATAAATGGTAAGCTTCTGTTGTGACCCCCGTTAAATAATGTGATGAGGATAATCAGGTACGATGCAGGATAGCGCCTTGCGCCACTGGCCACTGACCACTGATAACTTAACTTGCCCATCGGCATTCTGGTTGCTTTTTATGATAAAACAGGTATGATTAAAGTTCCAGGAGAGATGCTTAAGAGATGCTTATGAGAGGAATGCTATGAATCTGGCCATGTTTCATGATTGGATCATCTGGAGGGACAGCCAGGGGTATTTTCTGGACGATGCTTTCATCCGGTTTGTCACTGCCTTTGACCGGGATTTCGACCGGATCACCTTCTGGGGAAGGGTAGCTGACTCCGGGGACGAAAGGAGCGGGAGAGGACAAAGGGAAATTGCCTATCCTTTGGATTCCCGCAAGCACCAGGTCTGCCCTTTTCCCTACTACTCGGATATCTACAGCCTGTATACCAGGGGACCGGTCATTTTGCCGCAAATATGGCGATCGCTCAAACAAAACCTCGATCAATGGGACCTGGTCTGGCTGCCCGCTCCCCACCCCATCGGGGTTATGGCTGCCTGTCTGTGCCGCCGGAAAAACAAACCCTTCTTTTTTCTGGTCCGCCAAAATCTGACAGAGCAGGTCCGGCACCGGTGCCGGGGTGCCCGGCGCACGATTTCCATCTTTCTGGTTCACCTGCTGGAATGGCTTTCTCAAAGGATTTCCCGGCAGGCGTTGATTTTTACCGTAGGTCAGGAGATGTTGAGCCGGTATCGGGAAAACCATCCGCTTTCCTTTCCGGTCATCATTTCCCTGGTTTCCGGGCAGGACCTGCAAAACCTTGAAGCTGAATATCGTCCCGGTCCTCCCCTGCTCCATGAGCCGATCAGACTGCTGAGCGCTGGCCGTCTTGATCCGGAAAAGGGATTGCCATATCTTATTCAGGCCGTGGACAGGCTGCTGAAGGAGGAAAAGCGGCAAATCTCTCTGACCATTATCGGAAGGGGGAAGGAAGAGCCCCTGTTACGGCAGGAGGCCGAAAAACGAGGGCTCGCTGCAGCCGTGAAATTTGCCGGGTATGTCAAACATGGCCCGGAGCTGCTCAGCCGTTTCCGGGAGCATGATGTCTTTGTCCTTCCCTCGCTGACCGGAGAGGGCCTGCCCCAGACCATCCTGGAAGCGATGGCCTGCAAACTTCCGGTCATCGCCACTTCGGTTGCGGGGATCCCCTGCTTCATCCGTGACAAAATCAACGGTCTGCTCATACCTCCTGCCGATTCGCATGCTCTCTGCCGGGCAATCCTGACCCTGGCGGATGATGCTGTCCTGCGAAGCAGGATTATCGATGGAGGACGACAAACCATAGCCTCCCACACCCTTGAGGCTGAAAAGGAAAAAATGATGATCCAGATCCGAAAATACCTCCTGCGGCCATGAGAGGTCTGCCCCAGGTTAAAAAACACATCAACATCCTGAGCAGGGTATTGGACCTGTGCGGCCGGGTCTGCGGCCGGACACTCCCGGCTGGGACGCAAAGCCCCCCGCCGGTTATTCCCCCGGGCCAGGTCCGGCGAATCCTGCTCATCCAACTGTTTGCTCTGGGAGATGTTCTCCTCTCCCTCCCTCTGGTCAAGGGCCTGCGCTCCCGGTATCCGCACGGGGAAATCGATCTATGGGTAGGAAAAAACTGGCAGGAGCTTCGCTCCCTCCTCCCCTACGTCGATCAGGTTATCAGTGCAGACTCCCGAAGCATCGGCAAAACTTTCACCACCCTGAAAAGATTGCGAAAAAAGCGGTATGATGCCGCGCTGGTGCTGTATCCTGTAGTCATTGGAAGCTGGCTCGCTCTCCTGTCAGGTGCCAGGTACCGGATCGGCTACCCGCACGACTTCGATTACCGGGAGTCACTCGCTGCCGGAGCTGATCATTTTCTGCTCACCCATCCGGTTGAGCTTGGCAGCACTATAGTTCACGATACGCAAAGGTATCTGGCCCTTGGCAGTGAGCTTGGGCTGTCCCTCCCCCCGGAGCCTCCCTTCCTCTACCCTCCATTGCCGATAATTTCCTCCATGCAGAGCTTCCTCCGCCAGGCAGGTTTTCAGGGAGACAAGCCCCTTGTCGGCATGAATCCCAATGCCAGTTGGCAGGGAAAGCAATGGCCCTCTTCGCACTTTGCCCAACTGGCAGATCGATTGATTGAAAACCAGAACGTGCAGGTACTCTTTTTCGGGTCACGCACTGAAACGGCATACATAGAAAGTATGACAGCCCTCATGAAAAATAAACCCCTGTCTGCTGCAGGCAAGACTTCCCTTGTTGAGGCAGCGGCCCTGATTCAGCACTGCCGCCTGTTTATCTCCAATGACAGCGGCCCCATGCATATGGCCTGCGCCCTGGATGTACCGGTCCTGGCTATCATGGGGCCGACCAAAATCGGGATGTTTCGCCCCTGGTCAAGCATTTCCCGGATCGTGCAAAGCTCCCTGCCCTGTGCTCCCTGCAAACAGGAAAACACCGATCTGTGCGGCCATTTTTCCTGTATCCGCTCCATTTCCGTCGATTCGGTGTACGAGGCCGCGGTCGAGATGCTGCGGAATGAACACCGATAATTAGCTTGACAATCTCAAATTAAAAATTTAATATTTTAATATATATCTGCCTGGGGGCAAGAGAGTAGGAATATTCAGCGTTTCCCTTGGTTGAGAGAATCACGATACCCCAATAATTCACTTTCCCTTATATATCCTACCTGTTGCTAAAGATTGTGGAACAGTAAATGTGTTGAGATACCTTTGCCAAAGTAACCTGTGGTAAAAAATTATACATACCTCCAGAAAAAATTATGATGTCTATTGCCATATATACGCATTTTTTCCCAGTTCTTTCTCTAAAAGTAAGGTAATAATCCTGTATAAGCATGACCCAAGGCTGTAAGCATCTGTTTCGTAATATCAGAATTGGTAATGCTGATATTTTGGCATTTTTTTTGCAAATATTTTCAGAAAAAAGGACATCGTCATAAATACTATTAACAGCATCAAGCTCTTATAGTGCGCGGTGACTGCGGTGTTACCGCTCGAGTATCCCTGTCATGCTATCTTCTCTCTAACCGGAGAATGAGGGATAGATGAAGGAGGGGTTGTCAGATCGCCTGGGAAGCCTGATAAATACAGGCAAATTATTCAGGGGTCAAGCTATTACATTGGGAGGTGGTAAAAAGAATATATAAAACGTTTGTCAGGAGAATGGAAACCTGGCGTGAAGATCGCCACGTGCGGCTAAATGCCGATTCTGGATTTCCCTGTTACCAGGGGTTCCATGATTGTTCGACAGGCTGCTCAACAAAAAGTGATCCACAGTAAGTTTGAAACAGTAAGTTTGAAAGACAGAATTGCTGTTTCATGAGAAGTACCAAGGGCAGGTAATTGTGCATCACTTTCTCATTATAAGCTGAATTGAGCTGCTGTTACCATCCACCTGCGACTATCGTTCTGGAAGGTAGTGCACAAGAGGTAATATTATTGGATTTTTTATCTAGCATACCTATAAGGAGAACCTCAAATGAAGAAAAATCTAACTGCGATTTTCTGTATGACCTTCCTCTTTTGCCTCATGATCATTGCTACCACCGCCAAGGCTACCAAGATAGAATATGTGCCGACGAATAATGGAGGCGGTAATTATACCCTCGATTATACCGTTACCAATGATACCCTGTCCGATCCCATTGAATGGATATCAATCTATTTTGGTCAAACCAGCGATGGATTGAATTTTGCTAATACGGGATTGTTCAGTAATTTTGTGCCTGATGATGCGGGAGTTTCTCAACCTGCAGGGTGGTCGTCATACTCTTTTGAACCTTCTGCAGTAGACATCCCCGGTCAGTTCAATTCGGATATCGATACTTCACCGGGTATCGCACCTGGCAGTTGGCTTTCAGGATTCCAAGTTACCTTTGATATGGATGCTTCGGGGTCCTATGATCAGTTATATTTTGAAGTCGGGAATTTTGACGCCAGTCATAATTATCAGATCCTGGGTAATGGATACACTCAACTCGCCGGGCCTGCACCTATCCCCGAACCATCGACCATAATTCTGGTAGTGCTTGGTCTTGCGACTTTGGGATTAGCGATGAAAAGAACATCAGTAAGTAATTGATTCTTCTTTCTCATAGTTTATCTTATCAATTTACAACGAGGGCCGCTTGGCAACCCCCGGGAGGCCATTGGCTTATAAGCCAATGGCCTCCGTTCTTGCACGGTAACCAGGGTCCACAGGAGGAAAGGAAACTTATGAACCATAGGGAAGGACTTTTTGCACTCAAGGTTAACCTGTTAGTTTTCTTTTTTGTATTGATGCTGTCTTCATTAGCGACAGCATCTCTCGTCCCGCCAGAGGTAAATGTTATGCCGGATGGAGATACAGATACCTCGGCATATACCTGGGTAGGAAATGCTTTGACTATCTGGGGAAATGTAGTTTGGGGCAGTTCCACTTCCGGCACTTATGCATGGGATATTAATAATGACGGCACGGCTGACTATACCGGTACCGTTACCAATGCCAAGGATATAGCCTGTACCCATACTTATGCTACCTCCGGGCTTTATGAAGCCAAGCTGACCGTCACCGACGGCAATGGAGAATCTGACAGCGCCGTTGTAAGAATCAGGGTTTTACCCTCCGAGACTAAAGAAGCCAAGATCAATCTGGCCATTGAAAAGGGGTTGAAATGGCTGTACCTGAAACAGGGAAGTAATGGCTCCATTTACGATCTGAATTCCTACAGTTCATCGGGAGCTGAAACAGCCGCGGCTGTTTTGGCCTTTGAAAACAAGGGCCATAAGCCCTGCACTCAGGACCAGGACCTTGACGGCGATGTAGATGCAGCCGACCGGGCAATCTGGGAAAAAGACCGTATCTATGCCAAAACGGTGCATGCAGGGCTTGACTATATCATTTCCACCCTGACGGCAGTAGGTGTAGGTGCTCCTTATGATAATAACGGCAATGGGGTATGGATCGCTGACAATTATTATCCCTCTTCGGGATACAGGGGACCATACAAAATCGGTATGTACATGATGGCTCTAGTCGGGGCTGGCAGTGTAGCCAGCGGGGCACCGAATCTGGTAGCCACCACCGGACCGAGTGGTGTTATTGGCAAGACCTACCGCACGATCGTCGAGGATATGGTCGATTACTGCGATTATTCACAGTATCACTCTACCTATGGTGGATGGAGATATGGTCCTGGTTATGGGCCTGACAACTCGGCCTGCCAATGGCCGGCCATTGGCATGGAGGCGGCTGAATTTGGCTGGGGAGTTCCTATCCGCCAGGCAATTAAAGACCTCAATCAAAACTGGACGAATTATAGCCAGAATGCTTCTAACGGGCGTTTTGGATATACCTCGGAAAGTGCTCAGGGAACAGGTGGATATGGTGCCTGTACCGGGTCCGGCATTTGTCAGTTATCCTTCCAGGGAAAAGTCAAGGATGATCCCAGGATCATTCTTGCCGGGAATTTCTTGAAGAATAATCCTGGTCTCTACAATCAAGGCTTCAGTGACGATAGGGCTTTCCTGTACTACATGTATGCCGTAGCCAAGGGTGCCCGGATCGCTAAAATCGATACCAACGGCGATGGCAAGGGTGATACCTATTCCGAGATTCAATTCCTGGGATCAGCTCCGGGCTGGGACTGGTACGATGCCTACAGCACCTGGCTCATTACTTACCAGAATCCAGGCGGATTTTGGGATGATAGTTTCGACCATACTTACCGTGTGTTGGAGACCTCCTGGGCAGTGGAAATCCTGACCAAAAACGTTTTCACTCTGCGGCCAATAGCCAAATTGACTGCTACCCCCAATCCCACCCCTGCTAATTCAGCCATTACCTTTGACCTGAGCGGTTCATTCCATCAGGATAGTTCCAAGAACCTGGTTGACTGGTGGATCGATGTCGATAATAATGGAACGTTTGATCTCAGCGGCCATTTCCCGGTAACAACCGCCAGTTTTGCCGCCGGATATCCTGATACCGGCTCGAATTACGCAGTTACCGCAAGACTCAGAGTAAGCGACAATTCCACGCCGGTTGAATTTGGCGAGGATGCCCTGACTATCAATATCACTACCGGCAATGTCCCGCCGGTTGCAGATCCGGGCGGGCCATATAATGGAGTTATCGGACAGCCGATCACCTTTGACGGTTCCAACTCCTATGATGCCAATGAAGGCGCCCCGCTCAATGATTCAATCGTAAGCTGGGAATGGGACCTGGATGGCGATGGTCAATATGATGATGCTTCCGGTGAAATTGTGACCAAGACCTGGAACACACCCTATTCTGGAAATATTGGTCTGAAAGTCAAAGATTCATTCGGCCTGTCCAGTACAGCCGTAGCCTACACCAAGGTTGTGGTAGTCGATCTCTGGCCGGAAAATTATACTATCGTAAGCACCAGGAGAATAAACCGGTATGTTTATGAGTATGAATATAAGTTCGACATGAGAAACCGGGGGACAGGAGATGCTTTCAATGTCCAGTGCAGCATTGACCAAAAACCGCCTCAGATGACCGTTGTCGATGGTCAGGTGAGTTTTGGTAACGTGACGGCCGGAGCGGTTGTAACCTCTGTTGACTCTTTCAAATATCAACACGATCGCCGTTATCCGATGGCTGATATTCAAATTCGATGGAAACTCGAATATGATGATGCTGCTGGAAGTCATATAGTCTTCCTGGATTTTCCATTGCGCTGATTTTGTACTTGATGTACCTGATTGGTTTAATAACTCTGGTAACATGAGTTAGAACCGAATAAGAGGATAAACGGGGTATTATCTTGCGGGATATACCCCGTTTTCTTTTACTCCAGCTCTGTACCGGCTATAGTGCCGAGTGAATTTGGGGAGGAACAAAGTTACATGGTTCACAGAAAAATCCTGATTCTGTTTTTGGGATCAATGGTTGCAGCGGCCCTTTTATTCCTGGTTTTCAGCCCCCTGAGTATAAAAAGTGTAACCCGGCCTGTTTCCTGCCGGAATGAACCACAGCAGAGTTTGAAACCAGGTATCCTCCAGAATGAGAGTTCACCTGGTAACCATGACAATCCCCATGAGAAAAGGTGGGAGGGTACAGTATCATTACGCCAGGATTTTATCCTTACAGCACCTCAGGGTGGAGAAGTGGTATCTCTTGCCAAAGCAGGGGATAGGGTGACGGCAGGGGTAATCCTTGCTGAAATAGCGAACGAACAGAGTCGGAAAGCCGCTCATGAACAGCAAGGCGCACTGGACCGGGAAATATCCATGGCTGATCAGAGTATAGAAATTGCCCGACAGGATATCACCAATCTTAATCGGGAAATTGACCAGCTCAAAGATACTGTCAAAGATAAGGAATATTCTTTCGCCGATGCGGAAAGGGAATACCGGCAGGAGCTGATGGGTGAGGCGGCCTTCATTGAAAAAAAAGATGAGCTTGACCGTCTGAAAAGAAATCTCGAATCACGGGAATCCATGCTCAGGTGCAAGTACGAAAATATTGCTTCTCTTCAAAAAGAGATAATCAAACTCCAGTCATCTGCCAAACAAATATCTCAAAACCTTATCATCAAGGCACCCTGTGACGGGGTGGTAGGAGAGGTTCTTGCCAGGGTTGGGGAAAAGGTGAACGAGCAGGCTATGCTGATGAAACTGACCCCCTGCAATGTAGTTTCCCTCAAGTTACAAGGGGAATCCCTCCTTGGCCTTGACGGGAAAAAGATACTTCTAACCATGCATAACGCCCCTGATAAAAAATTTTCAGGCATCATGAAAATAGCAGACTTCTCCTTCCTGCCTGGACAGAGGGGAGAGAGGGCAGATGCAGAGGTAATTCTGGATCAGGGGCAGGCCGACCTTTCCAGGGGATTCAGGGGAAAGGTTGTGGTATCGCTGCAGGGTTCGGGAAATTTATAAAATTACGGTCGCTCAGTCACCATGTTAAGTTAAGCAACGGACAATTAAAATCCCCCTTTTCTCAAGGGGGATTTAGGGGGGCGAGCTACTACCCGAATCCCCACGCAATATCCCTGATCAATTGCAGGTACAAAACATTGCCTCTCTTCAAAAAAAGATGAAGAAGCTCCATTCATCTGCCGAACAAATAGGTAAGGATCTTTTTTACGGTACTCTGCGACGGGATAGTTGGAAGAGGTTCTTGCCAAGGTTGGAGAAAAGGTGAATGAGCAGGCCATTCTGATGAAACCGACCCCCTGCAATGCAGATTCCCTCCAATTGTCAGGAACATCCCTCCCTTGGCCTTGATGGAAAAAGAGATACTTCTAACCATGTACAACTCTTCAGCCAATAACTTTTCAGGCACTATTAAAATAAGAGATTTCCCCTTCGATCTGGTCAGACGGAGGAGGGCAGAGAGGGAGGTTCCCGGACCGGGGGCAATCTGATCTTTTTTATGGATTCAGAAGAGAGATTATGGTATTGTTGACCTGATTAAGGAAAATTTATTGTAAATTATAATTGGTCAGTCATTGTCATTCCCTGACTCCTGAAGGGAGCGAGGGGGACCGTACAGCTTTCTTACAAAAGGTTGAGCAGTTGTTACCAAAATTTATTAAACTACGAACAGGGAGATATCGCCAGCCATGAAACCAAACTATGCTCCATTACGCCACAAGATAGTGTATTTTGCACTCACCGGCCTTTCTCTCAGCATTCTTTTACTTTTGCCGCCACAAGGGTATGGAGAATCTCAGGATACGAAAGGTCCAAATTCTCCGGATAGTTTCTCAAAACCTTCATCAGTGCCTTCTTCAGGAGAACCTGCCCCGGCACCTTCTTTGCCTCCTTCGGGGAATACTCCCATTGAGCAAACTGGCCCGGATGAATACCGGATTGGCAAGCTGATGTTAAATAAGAAAACCCGGGAAATTGCTATCACCGGGCAGGTCAATATGCAAAGCGGCCTGGTTGAATATCTGGCCTGCTGCTCGGCGGAAGCTGGAAAACTCCACGAGAGTGTTCTGAAACTCGATACAAAACCTTCCGATGTTCAGGTAGCTCTTCTTCTGCTCGGTGCTAAAGCGGAGAACAACTTGAAGTTTCAGGGTGATCCGAATCCTCCCAAGGGAGACCCCCTGGAGATTTGGGTAGAGTGGGAATTGCAGGATAAAACGAAAAAAAAGGTTCGCGGGGAGGAACTGGTGTACAATCAGGCGGAAAAAAAGCCAATGGGAAAAACCACCTGGGCTTTTACCGGATCATTTATCCGGGAGGGCAGGTTCGTTGCAGACATGGAGGGATCGATCATCGCTACCTTCCGGGACCCGGCGGCTCTTATCAATAATTCTTTACCGGTTGGAGCGGACGATACTCAGATTTTCAGCAATGAGAATCTTCTCCCCCCGGTGGGAACAAAGGTGACCTTGTTCATCAAACCTGTCCCGAATCACTCGCCGGAAAAGCATAGCCTGTAAGGAGAGGAACTTGAAAAAATAATCCACAAGAGGAGGATATAATCATGGTAAATTATCTCAGGAAACACAATGCTTGGCTTTGCCTTCAATCTTTCGTAATGGCCGCTTTTCTTATCTGCATTGCTCATCCTCTGCCTGGCTGGGGAGCACCGGACAAATTGAACAAGGGGGAAAAGCCGCAGGAGGCTGTTGTCTCTCAAAATCTGATCAAGGCTGACCAGCCGACTAATCTTTCCTTGAGGAAAGAAGCCCAGCACTCAATCGACATGGGACTTGCCTGGTTAAAGAACAAGCAGAATCCTGATGGTTCATGGTCCAATCCGGATTACCCGGCCATAACAGCTCTGGTAGCTCTCTCTTTCGTGCGCGATCCTTCCGCTTCCCTGAGCTACCAGCAATATCCGGCCTTTCTCCAGAATGCCTTTAAATTTATCCTGAGCAAGGTACAGCCGGACGGGGGAATCTACACCCCATCAAAAGGGCTTGCCAATTACAATACTGCAATTTGCATTTCGGCTCTTACAGCTACGGGAAATCCGGCTTTTGTTCCAGTCATTCAGAAGGCCAGGAATTACCTGATTTCCCTCCAGATGGACGAGGGGGAAAAGGGAGTTGCCGACCAGACCTATGATGGAGGAATCGGCTACGGAGGGAAGGAAAAACACTCTGATTTATCCAATATGCACCTTGCCCTTGAAGCCCTGTATGTGAGCAGACAGCTTGAGATCGATAAGGCGAAAACCCTTGGCTCTGCAAAGGTTGAATCGAAGGAACTGGACTATCAGGCAGCCCTGCGGTTTATCGAACGATGCCAGAACAATCCCAAAACCAATGATCAATCCTGGGCAAGCGGTGATCCGGATAACCTCGGAGGGTTTATTTATTTTCCCGGAAGCAGCAAGGCTGATGAGCAAAAACTTCCCGATGGGAAAACCGCTCTGCGGTCATATGGCAGCATGACCTATGCAGGTCTTTTGAGTTTCATCTATGTCAACCTTGAAAAGGATGACCCACGGGTGCAGGCAGCCTATGACTGGATCAGAAAGCACTATACTGTGGATGAGAATCCGGGCATGGGCCAGCAGGGATTGTTTTATAACTACCATACCATGGCCAAGGCACTGGCTGTTTACGGAGCTCAGGAAATTCAGGTGGAAGGGAGAAAGGAAAAAGTCAACTGGCGGAAAGAGCTTATCGGCAAGATTATCGGGCTGCAAAAGGGTGAAGGATATTGGGTCAATGCGGAAGGCAGATGGTGGGAAAACGATCCTGTCCTGGCGACATCATACGCACTGCTATCCATGGAGATCGCCCAGGCAGGGCTTTAAACGGAATATGGAGTTAATTTATCTATGAGCATGCTTATGAACACTCTTATCGAACCTCATATCCACATGTATTCCCGGACCACGGATGACTATCAGGCCATGCATGCAGCGGGCATCCGGGTCGTGGTCGAACCCTCCTTCTGGCTGGGATGCGACCGCCGGTACGCCGGCACGTTTTTCGATTATTTCCGGCTGATCCTTGAGTTTGAAACTCTCAGGGCAGCCCGCTACGGGATTGATCACTATGCATGCATATCGGTAAACCCCAAAGAGGCGGAAAACAGGGGCCTGGTCGATGAGGTTCTGGCCGGTATCGGTGAGTATTTCGATCATCCCCGCTGTGTCGGTATCGGGGAAATCGGGCTCAACAACCTTACCGAAAATGAAATCTATGCCTTTCGCCGGCAACTGCTGATGGCCGAGGAGCGAAAACTTCCGGTGGTCATTCATTTGCCCCACTTTCGAAAACCTGAAGGGGCCCGGATTATTGTCGATATAATCCGGGCCGAAGGTGTTGATCAAAAGCGTATTGAGATTGACCACAATACCGAAGAAACCATGCCCATCACCCGGAAGACCGAATGCTTTACCGGCTTGACCGTATATCCGTATTCCAAGCTGAATCCTGAACGGGTATCCGGAATCGTCAGGGAGTATGGAGCCGAGCGGATGATAATCGACGGCAGCGCAGACTGGGGTGTCTCAGATCCTTTGGCTCTGCCAAAAACGATAGAATATCTGCGCCGGGATGGCCATGCCGAGGAATCTCTCCGGCTTCTGTTCCATGACAATGCAGACCAGTTCTATGGACAGACCCCGCGATGGAAGCCTGATTACCATATTGAACCAGTACCCGTTTCAGAATACCAGCGGCAGCCCTGACCCTGTGACTCAAGAGACCAGAACAATGAGGATGAATCTCACGTTTTCCTCATGTATCTTGAGTGTCTCTGTGATTGCCTTTATTTTTTCTCCATGCGAATGAGCAGCAACAATGGAATACTGCAGGATAAACCCGCAAACCGAAGAGAGGTTTTTCACGGCTTTTTGGAGCTGATACGTCTGCCTAATCTGCTTACCGTGCCTGGAGACATCCTGGCAGGATTTACCCTGGCCGGTGTTTCTCCCGGCAATCTCCCGTGCATTGTGCCTGTCCTCCTGATCTCTCTCTTTCTGTATACCTGCGGGTTGATTCTCAATGACTATGTTGATCGGGAAACCGACCGGGCAGAGCGTCCCGGTCGGCCAATACCGTCAGGGAGAGTCCAGCCGGGGACGGCACTGACCATTGCTCTGGTCCTGCTTGTTCTGGCCATCTTCCTGAGCTTGATCACTGGCCGGGAGAATGTGCCGCTGATTGGTTGTGCAGCCTCCTCTTTCCATCCCGGATTCTCTCTTATCGGGATTACCGGAGGGCTGGCTGCCCTTATCCTCCTGTACAACTGCTGTGTGCGCACTATCCCCCTTGCAGGTTTTGGGGTCATGGGACTGTGCCGGGGAGCAAACCTCCTTCTGGGTGCCAGCATTGGGGCCAGGCCCTTTACGGCTGCCGTATTCATCGGTGCCGGTCTTGAGGCTTCCTATATTGCAGCGGTATCTGCAATTGCACATCAGGAAACCAGGGGAGGAACCGTTCACGGAGCAAGGCGCTTTTTGCCCCTGGCTCCTGTTATCGCTCTGGCAAGCCTGGGGATGTTTTCCCGGTTTTCCTTTCTCAAGATGGGAGTAATCCTCTTTACCGCTGGCTGGACATGGCATACCCTGTGGTTCGGAAGCTGGAATGGACGCTCTATTCCGACAAAGGTTGGCCAGTTGATTCGCAATATCATTCTGATCCAGAGCGGACTTCTCGTGCTTACGATGGACAGGAGCCCGGAACAGAGCCATTTTATTCTCATTGCCCTGCCCTTCCTGATGCTTTTCTTTATCTTTTCCCTGTGGGCAGGTCAGCGGTTTTACGGGAGTTAATATCATGCCGGAAAAGATACTGCTTGTACAGGTTGCAGCCTGTGGGTATAACTTCCTCATGCACAATACCGGAGGGAGAGAACTCTATCACCATCTTGCCGTCAAGCCCATTCAGGCCCTTTTTCCCGCCTTGACCTGTGTGGTGCAGGCCAGCTTGCGCACAGCCGCCCTGCCTCGCTCTCATGGGATTGTCGGCAACGGATTTTTCTTCCGGGAAGAGTGGAAGCCGCTCTTCTGGGAACAAAGCAGCCGGTTGATCCAGGGACCCAGAATCTGGGAGGGTTTCCGTTCACGGGGGGGAAAAGTGGCCCTGATGTTCATCCAGCAATCCCTTGGGCCAGACAGTGACCTTTTTCTCTCCCCTGCCCCTGTTCATAAACATCACGGGGGAATGATCCTTGACTGTATTTCAGAGCCGCCGGAATTAAACCACAGGCTGCGGCAGGCGCTTGGCCGCGTCTTTCCTCTCCACCACTACTGGGGGCCTCTGGCCTCGAAGAAATCCAGCCAGTGGATCACCCGTGCGCTTATGGCGGTTATGGAAGGGGAATCGCCTGACTTTCTCTATGCTTATCTGCCGCACCTTGATTATGCCCTGCAAAAATATGGACCCACGGCCCAGGAAAGCAGGAAAGCCTTTCATGAGCTCGACTCACTGCTTGGCAGCCTTCTTCCCGCAGCCCGGAAGGGAAAATACCGGGTCATTCTGTTTGGAGATTATCCTATTCTCGAAGCCCGGGGAGTCGTTTTTCCCAATAAGGCCCTGCGGAAGGCCGGTTTCTTCAAAACCCGCGATATCGGAGGAAGGCTGTATCCGAATTACCATACCAGTGCAGCCTTCGGGATCGCGGACCATCAGATAGCCCATATCCAGCTCTTTGAGCCGGGAAAACTTCAAGAGGTCAGAGACGTGCTGGAGAAGCTCCCCGGAGTGGACAAGGTCCTCGACCGGACAGCCATGGCCGAGGTCGGTCTGGACCATCCACGGAGCGGAGAACTGGTCCTTGTGGCCAGCCCAGGATACTGGTTTGATTATCGATGGTGGGATGAACGCAAAGAAGCCCCTGACTTTGCGGGCCATGTGGATATCCATAATAAACCTGGGTATGACCCCTGCGAGCTGTTCTGGGGCTGGCCCCCTCCTTCGATATCTCAGAATCCTTCCCGGATCAAGGGAACTCATGGCCGTGTGGATCACCACGAACCGGTTTTTTACGCAACGGACCTGGAGCTGCCGCACGAGCCTGGAAGCATCATCGAACTGGCTGAAAGCATCAGGGAATTACTTGACAGCAGATAAGTAAGGTTGAAAAAATGACGAAGAAAATCAAACAAAAAATAACCGTCGAGTTTAACTACGACATCTGCTTTACCCGCAATCTGTTTGCTCCGGAGAACCAGGTGCTTGAGGAAATGCTGGGGCAAGCTCAGGCCAGGATACTGGTTTTCCTGGACTCCGGGGTATCATCTGCCTGGCCGGGGCTGGAGCATCGCATCGGAGAATGGTTTGACGCTCATCCTCAGTGCGGGACACTGGCCGCGCCAGTTCTCCTTGTCCCTGGCGGTGAGCAGTGCAAGAACGATTTTGAATACCATAAGGTAATAGCACGAAATATGCGTATTACCAAACTGGACCGGCATTCCTTTGTGATCATCATCGGTGGAGGTGCGGTCCTGGATGCCGCAGGATTTGTCGCTTCGATTACCCACCGCGGTATCCGGCATATCCGGATACCGACAACCGTGTTATCCCAGAATGACTCTGGGGTTGGAATCAAAAATGGTATCAATCTCTATGGGGCAAAAAATTATTTTGGCACCTTCACGCCTCCGTACGGAGTGATCAATGATTTCGATTTCCTGAAAACCCTTACCCTGCGCGATTGGCTTGCCGGCATAGCCGAGGCCTTCAAGGTGGCCATTATCAAGGATCGCTCTTTTCTTCTCGATCTGGTCAAATCAGCCCCCAGATTACGCTCCCGCGATGAACAGGCCATGGAAAAGCTCATTTTCCGCTGTGCCCGATTGCACGCCGGGCATATTGCCGAAGGCGGCGATCCTTTCGAGTATGGATCGGCCCGTCCGCTGGATTTTGGTCACTGGAGCGGACATTACCTCGAAGTCCTGACCGATTACTCCCTGCGGCATGGTGAGGCGATCGCCATAGGAATAGCCCTTGACCTGATCATTGCCCGAAACCGAGGGCTCATCAGCCGGGAAGAGTTCGATCTGGTCATCAAGGGCCTTGCAGATTGCGGGCTTACCCTCTGGCATCCGCTGCTTGAGAAAAGGGAGGGGCCTGAAAATTCTCTGTGTATTTTCAAGGGCCTGGAGGAATTCCGCCAGCACCTTGGAGGGAAACTCACCGTAGCCATGCCAGACCATCTTGGGAGTCTGAATCTGGTTACCAGCATTTCATATGAGGAAGTTGAGCAGGCGGTCAGGGAGATGAAAGAAACCCTGGCAACAGGAATTGAGAGGGAGCCGGGAGGTTCACGGGAGAATGAAACTCGCACAATATCATAACCATATCATGTACTGTCTCAACATCCATCCTGGTGAATGCTGGTCTGAAAACCTTGAGGCCATCTGCCGGTATAGCCTGAAGGTTAAGGAGAAAGTCTGCCCCACGGCACCCTTTGCCCTGGGATTGCGGCTCTCTGCCTGCGCCTGTCAGGAACTTGGGCCGGAGCTTGAGAGATTCAGGGCTTTTCTCAATGAAAACAGCCTTTATGTAGTATCTCTCAACGGCTTTCCCTATGGCCGGTTTCATGGCCGGAGAATCAAAGAGGAAGTTTACCTGCCGGATTGGTCCTCTCCATTGAGAGTAGCCTATACTCGCAATCTGATAAAAATACTTGCCGCTCTTTTGCCTGAAGGTGAGACGGGAACCATTTCCACCGTACCGGCCAGCTACGGAAAAGAACAAAAAGACACGGTCATACCTCATCTTCTCGAAGTGGCGGAATTTCTGGCACAGCTTGAGGAAATGACGGGAAAGCATATCGTGCTTGCTCTTGAGCCGGAGCCTGACTGTTTTTTGGATCATCTGGATTCAGTCAGGAAATTTTTCCAGCGGCTCTTTGCTGCCGGTGCCTTTGCCCAAAAGTACCTGGGAGTGTGCCTCGATACCTGCCATGCTGCTGTTGAGTTTGAATCACCGCTTGCCTGGCTCGGAAAGCTTGATGAAGATGGCATACAGGTGCCCAAGATCCAGATTTCGGCAGCCTTGAGAGCGAAAGACTCCGGGAATCCACGGCAGATTTTCCTTCCATTCGCGGATGAAGTCTACTTGCATCAGACACGGATTATGGTGAATGGGAGCATCCTGCGGTTCCGGGACCTGCCTGAAGCACTGGCAGGTAATTTACCAGGAGAGTGGCGGGTCCATTTCCATGTCCCCCTCACCTGGTCCGGAAATGGGCTTTCCTCGACAGCGCAGCTCATCGAGGATGAGTTTTTCAAGCGGGCAGTACGGGCAGGAGGAAAGCATTTTGAGGTTGAGACATACTCTTTTGGTGTTCTCCCCGGTCCCAAACCGCCGGTAGTCGATTCACTTTGTGGGGAGCTTGAGTGGCTTATCAGGAAGTTGATGGGCAACCGGTAATGGTTTTGCCTCAGTGCTCGTTTTCGAACTCTTCTTCGGATATGCCGGTAGAATCCCTGATAATCTTTGGATCAATCCCTGCCTGGAAAAGCTTCCTGGCAGCCTCCAGTCGTCCCATCCGCTCACCCTTTTCCATGCCGATCTTCTCACCCTGAGCTAAACCCTTCTCCAGACCAATCTTCTCACCCTGAGCCAATCCCTTTTCCATGCCGATCCGCTCACCCTGAGCAAGGCCCTTTTCCAGTGCGGCTTCGGCTGCTCCCCGCTGGTCCTGGATAAAGACCATGCTCTGGTCGTACAGCTCCCATTCATCCCGGCTCAGGT
>JBFLZW010000018.1 GCA_040755755.1 bacterium
CTTCGGTGAAGCCCTGATGAAAGCTGGTATTACCCGGTGTGTCAATGGCTTGAAAGAATAATATCCTCTGCGTCTCTGCGTCTCTGCGGGAGAAATACTATACAGTGTTATAGCGGGTTATTGAAAATTAATGCTTCCCCTATACGGAAGCGCTCTGGAGTTCCGCAACCGCCGGTAATCTGCAACCAGATCATAAGGAGAAAGAACATGAAAAAAAAAGTGCTGACCATGTTTTGGCTGTTCCTGCTTTCCCTGCCTTTCCTGGTGACCAGCGTTCAGGCTGGTCAGTTTTCGTTTCGGCCTTTCCGGAAAAACAGCTCCGGGGAGAGCGATTCCCAGAGCAGCAGCAGCTCTCAGCGCAAAATTCTGTCGGCCTGGCGGCAGATGCGGCCCTGGCGCAACGCAGACTCCCAACAGGATTCAGGCACCCAGGAGAATTCACCGCGGTGGATAAACTTTTTTCCCCTGTCCGACAACGAGGCATCTTTGCAGTTGATCAGGGATCAGATTACCGCTGTCTTTGACAAGCTGCGCGAAGAGGGCTTTGATCTGCCTTCTGACATGAACCAGAAGCTGGATGACTTTTTTGCTACAGCCCTTGATTACCTGATGAAAGATGAGCGGCAGATTGCCCTGCCCCTCAGTGCACTGAACAACCTTCTGGCAAAGGGGCCGGATTATAATCTGAGCTGGGATTATGACCCTGGGACCAGGGTCATGAATTTTGTGGCTGACCGCATTTTAAACCATGAGCGTGCAATTACCAGCGTCAAACTGGATGGAATTGTCGATCTCAACGGCCCCTGGTACCTCGATTTTCTGGTCGAAAATGCCAAATCAGAAAAGGAGAATGGAAACGGCGAGGATAAAGGATATTTCCAAAAAGTATTCTCCCGATGGGATGTTGCATTGAATTCCTCAACTGCCGATACCTCCGGCAAAACGGCTGCAGACAGTTCCCAGGATCATCAGGCCGATCCCTTCTGGCGGATATCGCGTAACTCAAATTTTATCCTCAAAGGTGAAATGTGCCAGGATGGCCTGATCTCTCTCTATCTGCATCCCAGCCAGGTAGTAAACCTGACTCTGGAGGATACTGCCGCCTATGCCACAATAACCGGCATCGAAGTTACCCACCAGGCAGGCTCACGAACAGGGAAAATGTATATGGACATCCTGGACAAGAGTGTTTCGGGAGCTGAAGACAAATTGCTCCACCATTGGGAGTGGCCTTTGCAGTAGAGAGGCATGATCTTTCTCCCTCTCCCCTTAAAAGGGGAGAGGGAGAAAGATCATAAGAGGCCATCAGTTGCACAGCCTCAGAATCTTTGCCGGAATGGCTTGCAGAGGCAGCACTTCATCCACTCCTCCGAGAGCTATTGCCTCGTGGGGCATGCCAAAGACAATGCAGGTGGCCTCATCCTGAGCTATATTGTAGGCTCCCTGCTGTTTCATTTCGAGCATCCCTCTGGCTCCGTCGTCACCCATACCGGTCATGATTACTCCAACGGCATTGGGACCGGCGTACCGTGCTCCCGACCGGAACAGGACATCTACCGAAGGCCGGTGGCGGCAGACCAGGGGACCATCTTTCACTTCCACATAATAGAAGGCACCGCTTCGCTTCAGCAGGGTATGGTGGTTTCCCGGCGCAATCAGAGCCCGGCCCACCATAACCTTATCTCCGTCCCGGGCTTCGCGCACCTCGATCTGGCACAGCCCATCCAGCCTTTGGGCAAAAGCTGCCGTAAAGTGCTCAGGCATATGCTGCACAATGACCATCCCCGGCGCGTTCCCCGGCATGGCTTCCAGAAAGACCCGCAAAGCCTCGGTCCCTCCGGTTGAGGCTCCGACCAGGACTACCTTTTCGGTAGTTTTGGGCAGGGACTTGCCGGTTGGTTTGGGCATAATCACGTCCGCCGTATGCTTTTCCTCCACCTTCATCGGAGGAGTTATGCTCCGGGGCCGGACCCTGGCCGCAGCCTTGATAACGTCACAGATATGAATCCTGGCCTCTTCCAGAAACTGCTTTGTTCCCAGCCTGGGTTTAACGATGATATCCACAGCCCCGTACTCGAGAGCTTTCATGGCTGTCTGCGAACCCTTTTCAGTGAGACTGGAACACATGACCACCGGCACAGGATGCTGGCTCATCAGCTTTTGCAGGAAGGTCAGCCCATCCATGCGCGGCATTTCCACATCCAGGGTGATAACATCCGGCATCTCTTTGCTCAGGTAACGGGCAGCGAAAAGCGGGTCCGCGGCCATAGCTATGACTTCAATATCGGGATCCGTACTCAGGATATCCCTGAGAGTCTGCCGAACCAGGGCAGAGTCATCAACAATCATTACCTTGATTTTCCGTTTGACCACAGTATGAACTCCTTATTCGTAATGAATTCCGAAGAAATCTCTCTGACGGTAACTTGGCCCAGAGCGCTGAGGAAAAAAATTTTCCGTCCCTTGTTTCCTCCGACATCTTCTTTTTCAATGGGGATGTGAAATTCCTGAAGAACAGCTCTGGCCGCTTCGGTATTCTGCCTCCCGATCGAGAGAAATGAAATGTCACTGACCTTGAGCAGCATATCGGCACCGCCAAAAATCTGGGAAATGATTTTATTCTGATGGATATTCATTGCTCTCATTTTTTCCAGCATATGGGTAATTGCCTGATCAACATATCGGTAAGGCTCATTCCTGTCCCTCCCGGAGGAGGAGGGAAGGAGGCAATGGCACATGGCCCCCACCTTCCACGGTGGGGCATAGAGGCAGATTGAGACGCATGACCCCAAAATGGTGCTGATGAGGGATGGCTTCCTGGCAATATGTAAATCACCGGGCAAAAGGTGGATTGTCGGCAGATCGATTTTAGCCAGTTTCATTTTGGCTTCTGATAAATGGTTGCTTGAATATAGTGAAACCGATCATTGATTCCGTACAGGGTCTCAGAGTGGCCAATAAACAGGAATCCCCCGCAAACCATGCAGTCGTAAAGCTTTTGAAAGAGGCAGACCTGGGTAGGCCGGTCGAAGTAGATAATCACATTCCGGCAGAAAATAATGTCCATCGGATTTGGCAGGTCGAACCGGTTATCCATGAGGTTAAGCCTGCTGAACTGGACGCGCTTGCGAAGTTCGGGGATCACCCGCCAGTTCCCCTCCTGAGTGCCTTTCCCCTTCATAAAATATTTAACCTTCAGATCATGGGGAATCGGCCTGACATCGATGTCCGTATAGATTGCCTGCCGGGCCTTATCAAGCATTCGCTGCGAAATGTCAGTGCTCAGAATATCGTAGTCAATCTCCGGATATTTTTCCAGAAAATTGCTTAAAACCATAGCCAGAGTGTAGGGCTCCTCACCGGAAGAGCATCCGGCGCTCCACAGGTGGATTCTCTTCCGGGGTCTCCCCCCCGCAGATCGAAGGATCTCCGGGAGGGCTACCTGACAAAGGTAATCGAAATGGGATGGTTCCCGGAAAAAATCGGTCTTATTGGTGCTGACCATATCAAGGGCGTGAACCAGCTCTTCATCCCTTCCTTTGGCACTGGTCAGATAATCGTAGTATTCCTCATACGAGTGAATGCCGAGGGACCGCAGCCTTTTCAGAAGCCTTGACTGCAGCATTACCCTTTTGACCGGAGGAAGCTTGATGCCGCATTCCGAGTAGATAAAATTGCTGTATTTCTCATAGAGCCGGTCGGACATGTCCTTGGGATTGATAGCCAGCTTCTCTTCTTCGACCATATCGCAGAATATTCCTCACTAATTTATACTATCTCAAACTCTGAGTCCAGGGAGTCTCCCTGATGACCATTATGCCCGTTTCCATCCGGATGACGGGAGGAGGAGTCCAGGCGGATGCCTGATGATTTTGCCGCAGATGCCAGGACTTCCCTGGTCTTCCGGGATGACCGTTGAGCGGAGTGTGTCTGTTGAGCGGGTTTTGATACCTTATGCAAACTGGTCCTGGTTTCTCCGGCTGCCGACGAACTGCTGCCGCCAGTCCTGAAATAAGCGATCGTGCTTTGAAGCTGCTCGGCCTGTGAGGCTATCTCCTCGGTTGTCGAGGCCATTTCCTCGGAAGAGGCGGCATTTTGCTGAATCACCTGTTCGAGCTGCTGGATCGCCTGGTTAATCTGCTCGGCGCCGGTGTTTTGTTCACCACTGGCTGCACTGATTTCCTGCACCAGCTCTGCTGTTTTCTGGATATCCGGCACCAGTGTGGCCAGCATCTTGCCTGCCCGCTCAGCCACATCGACGCTGGTAGTGGACAGCTTGCTGATATCACCTGCCGCTATCTGGCTCCGCTCGGCCAGTTTGCGGACCTCGGAAGCCACCACGGCAAACCCTTTTCCGTACTCTCCGGCCCGGGCTGCCTCGATGGCAGCATTCAGGGCCAACAGGTTGGTCTGGCGGGCTATCTCCTCGATGATGGAAATCTTGCTGGCGATCTCCTTCATGGCCGCTACGGTATCGGCTACGGCACTGCCGCCCTCTTTGGCATCGCTCGCTGATTTTTGGGCGATCCTTTCGGTCTGCTGAGCATTGTCAGCGTTCTGTTTGATATTCGCCACCATCTGTTCCATAGCCGACGACACCTGTTCTGCTGAAGCAGCCTGCTCACTGGCACCCTGGGACATCTGGGCTGAGGTGGAGCTCATGGCCTGGCTTCCGGAGGCCACCTGATCCGCAGCTATCTGGATATTGCCCACTACCTCGGTGAGCTTGACCACCATGCTGGCCAGAGCCTGCATCAGTTTGTCCTGGGCAGAGCGCTCCCTGACTCTGACGGTCAGATTTCCGCCGGCGATCTCCTCCGCAATTCGGGTAATCTCGTTCATGGCCTCGATGAGCATGTTCAGGTTATCCTTCAGCTCATTAAAGTCCCCTCGCCACTTGTCCGTAATCCTCTCCGGCAGGTCACCCCTGCTGACTCTGGCCACATACTCGGCTGCCACCTTCAAAGGACCGGTAATTGCCTCCAGGGTATCGTTGATGCCCTGGATGACATTCCTGAAACCGGCAATCCTGTAATTATCCGGATTTCCCCTGGCATCGAGTTTCCCGGCAACCGCAGCTTCAACAAGTTGCCCCACTTCGGCCACGGCCTGATGCTCTTCCGCAATATCAACTACATATTCCAAAGCACCGATAACATTCCCCCCGGCATCCTTGAGTGCTGCTCCGGTGTAGCGGATCGGAAGAGCCCCGGAGGGGAGCTTGGCGATGGTATTGCCGGTGGCTATGCAGCCCTCGCGCATGGCCTTGTCCACCTGGCAGTTGGGGGTATTGCAGTGGCCGGTATTGAAGAGAGTGTGGCACTTTTGTCCAATACAGCTTTCCGGTGTCCTGCCCACGGCTGCCGCGCCTGCCGGATTCATGAAGCGGACCTTCATCTCCTTGTCCACCACCATAACCGGCGTGGGGATGCTGTTGAGGTAGTCGATCTTCTCCTGGGCATCTTCCATGGCCTTCTTTACAGCCGTAATGTCCGTCACATATTCAAGAGCGCCAACGATATTGCCGTTTCTGTCCTTGACCGGCGCTCCGGTGTACTGAATAGGGATAGTGAGACCCTTTGGATGAGCCACCGTCTCACCGGTTACGACCGCGTTCTGCTGCATGGCCTGGGCACAGCGGCACTCGGCCGTATGACAGTGGGGTGTCTGGAACAGGTCATAGCACTTTTTCCCCTCACACTGTTTGGCAGTCAGCCCCACCAGTCTGGCACCGACCGTATTCATGTAGGTTATGGTAAAATCCTTGTCGATAGTCATAATGGGTGTGGGGATATTGGTGAGATTCATGATCTGTGCACCGACCCGGTCGATCATGGTATTGAGGTTATTCTTGATTTCGTTGAAATCACCCTTGTATTCGGCCGTGATCTCCGCCGGGATTTCACCCTGGCTGATGCGATCGATGTATTCGGCAGCCACGTTCAGCGGATTGATAATGGCATCCAGGGTATTATTGATCCCCTCGATGACCCTGCCATAATCGCCGCCGAATTTTGTTGCATCCCCGCGGTTATCGAGCCTTCCTTCGACCGCTGCCCCGGCCATCAGCTCGATTTCGTGAAGCAGGCCGGTCAGTTGATTCACCATCTTCCGAAACGAGGCGGCCAGTTCCCCGGTTTCATCCTGATTATTAACCTGAATCAATACCGAGGTATCACCCTCGGCCAGTTTCTCGGCTGCCTCCCGCAGGTGTCTGATTGGCCGGATAATCCCGCGCGCTATGATAACACTGACCAGGCTGGTGATTACCAGGGCAATGCATCCGATCAGGAGAATTCCCAAATTCACCTGGTCGATCGATTCGACAATGGTGTTCATGTTGGCATGCAGTTCTGCAGTATGCTCTTCCACCAGGGGATTGAGGGAATCCCACATGTTTTTGGCAGCTTCGTCAAACTCGCCCATCAGAGGGTTTCCTTTGGCCGAACCTCCTTCGACATAAGCTTTAGCCATTTTTTGACCTGCCGCATAGTATCCGTTAAATCGATTCTCCAGATTTTCAATGACTTCCAGCCCTTTCTGGTCATGCTCCCGGGTATACATTTCCCTGAATTTATTCAGCGCGGCCAGAAATGATTGGGCATGCTCTTGTGCCTGCTTGAAGCCATCATCCAGCCCATCCAGGCCCCGGGTGGCGGAGATATCGGTCAGCCATTGCTGTACCTGGATGACATCCGCCTTCATACCCTGGGCAATTTCCTGAAATTTCACAACTTCGTCCCTGGTATGGACAGCTTTTGATTCCGAACCAAGGTTGGCTACATAAGCCCACATGCCGATAATTAACAAAGACACTAAAGGAATAGCGAACCCGATAGCGAGCTTGGTACTGATTTTCATTTTCATTTCTTATCCCTTTCTTCTAATTGCGAGCACTGCGGAGATACTGGCCTCAAGTCTCAGCCAATACCTCCCGCTCCTGCCGATATGCGCACTCGATCAATTGCCGCACATCCACAATCAGAGCGATCGTTCCATCCCCAAGGATTGTCGCTCCGGATATTCCCTCGGTATGCTCGTAAATCCTGCCCAGTGATTTGATAACTGCCTGATAATCCCCGATAATGGTGTCGGTGACCAGACCAACCCTCTTGCCCTCGACCATGGCTACAACCACATATTCGATCGGGGGCATGCTTTCCTCCCCGCGGCAGGTGCCGAAGACTTCCCTCAGCCGGATATAGGGGATGATCTCACCCCGCAGGTGAATGACATGCCGGCCATGAGCACGGTTTACCTCCTGGCTGGTCAGTTCCACGCATTCCTGGACAAAGGTCAGGGGAACCACATAGTGGCTTGAACCGACAGCCACCAGCAGGCCCTCGATAATAGCCAGGGTCAGCGGCAGGTGAATGGATGTTTTTGTTCCCCTGCCCCTCTGGCTGTTGATATCCACCGATCCACGCAGTTTGCTGATCTCCCGTCTGACAACGTCCATGCCTACTCCCCTGCCGGAAACATCGGTGATTTTACTGGCCGTGGAAAAACCCGGCAGGAAAATGAGATTGAAAACCTGCTGATCGGTCAGATTTTCCGATTCGCTGATCAGGCCCTGCTCGATCCCCTTGGCCCGGATTCTCTCCCGGTCAAGACCCGCACCGTCATCCTCGATGGTAATGATGACCTCACCTCCGGATTGTCCGGCTGACAGGCGAATGGTTCCACAGGCGGGTTTACCGGCTTTCAGCCGCTCTTCGGGCGACTCGAGGCCATGATCGAGGCTGTTTCGGATCAGGTGGATCAGGGGATCGTGAATTCTTTCGATTACGGTCTTATCCAGCTCCGTTTCTCCCCCCTCGGTTATCAACTCGGCCTCTTTGCCCAGACTGGCCGAGAGGTCATGCACCAGTCGGCGGAACTTGCTGAACGTACCCTCGATGGGAAACATCCGGATATTGAGGGCGCAGTCGCGCAGTTCATTCGTCAGCCGCTCGATATTCTCGACCGGAGTCAAAAGGTCGGTATCCTGATACCGATTTGAAGTCTGACTGAGCTGTGCCTGGGTGATGACCATCTCGCCTACCAGATTGATGAGCCGGTCCAGCTTCTTCGTGGATACCCGGATAGTGTCGGTGTTCTGCTGCTGGCTGCCCCGCAGTTGCTGGACCATCTTCTGTTCGGCCAGGGCTGATTCGATCTTGCCCGGTGTGACCAGACCGGCCTCAACCATCAACTCTCCGGCCCGCTTCTGTTTGGCCAGGATATTCCGGACATCCTCTTTGGATATATCTCCTCTTTCTACCAGAATCTCGCCAAGCTTTTTGTGCTCGCCGTTTTCATCAAGCTCATCGGTCAGCCGGGTGATACTGATCTGGCTTTCATCCTCCACGAACAGAAACACCATTTCCAGGTCCTCACGGCTGGCCGCGGTATTGATGATAGCATCCCAGTAGAAATAACATTCTTCAGGATTTATCTCATCGAGCCAGGGAACCTGATCGGTCTGAGCGGATATGGAACACTCACCCATTGAATCCAGTTCCCTGAGCAGGCACAGGGGATCAAGGCCGCTCAGCATGACCTTCGGATCCAGCTTGATCCGTAACCGATAGGTGGACAGGGACTGCTGATTCGAAGTCGCCTTGTCCTTTTGAGGGAGGCATACAGCAGGCTCCTCAGCAGGAGACACGAGGGCAGGCGCGGTAATGGAGCCTGGATGGACCGGCTCCCCGGAAGAGGACACCGGCGGTTGGAGCGGCTGACCCTGGAGCGTTTTCAAACCGGCCAGGATCGCGCTGCCCTGTTCGGCACTGCCCTCCGGCTCGCTGCCGTGTGAGTACAGCATCACCTGAATATGATCTCTTGATTGAAGGAGCAGGCTGATAAGCGCAGGGGTGACAGTCATGCTGCCAGCCCTGACCAGGTCCAGCATGGTTTCCAGATGATGAGCAAAATCAGCGACTTTTTGAAATCCGAACATGGCCCCGGAGCCCTTGATGGTGTGCATGATCCGAAAAAGGCGATTGATAAGCTCCTGGTCTCTGGGATCAGTTTCCAGCGAAAGAATCACCTCTTCCATGTCGGAGAGCAACTCCGCAGCTTCCTCACGAAAGGCATCGGCATACTTTTCTTCTCTATCCATAAATGGTTTCCTTAAAGAAGTATCAGTTTTTAGTTTTTTTTTACTGGCCACTGACCACTGGCCACTGAGACCACTCTCTCCTGTCCCCTGCCTTATTTACGGCAGTACTTTTTTAATTACCGCCAGCAATTGTTCCGGGCGAAATGGCTTTACAATCCAGCCGGTTGCACCGGCTGCCTTACCCTCCATCTTTTTCTCATTCTGAGATTCAGTGGTAAGCATGATAATGGGGATGAACCGGGATTCCGGCCTCTTGCGGATTTCCCTGATCAATTCGATCCCATTCATGATGGGCATATTGAGGTCGGTAATCACCATATCCACACGGCCACCCATTCTGGCCAGGGCTTCCTGGCCATTACCTGCTTCGATTACCTGGTAGCCTTCCTCAGTAAGGGTGAAACGAACCATTTGTCTTATACTTGAGGAATCGTCTACGGTCATAATGGTTTTTGGCATTATTTTCCCCCTCCCTCCCAGAGACATCCTTCCAGGTAACCCTCCGGAGACTGGAAGGTGAGCCCCGCCAGTTTGACTGCCTGCAAGAATGCAGGAGAGGGGTTTTCCAGTGAAAGTTTCCTGCCCTGGTGGATGGCGGTTTGATGCGCGGTAAATAAAAGCTGGAGCCCCGAAGTATCGATCTTGGTGACTCCGTGCAGGTCAATGGATAGAGTTGTTTGTGCGGCCAGATACGAAAGCAGCGTCTCCTTTAACACGACGGCATCATTGATGGTTATTTCCCCTTCTAAATTGAGGCGGTTGCCTTGCTGGGATTGGCTTTTAATCATAGATATCTTTTCCCTCCGTACCCGACATCAGTAATTTTCTCTGTGTCTCTGTGGTTTCCTTTGTTTTTAAAGGCAAGGAATGCAGCAGCCGGCGGCCAGCCAGGCTGCCGCTGCTCCCTGCCGCCTCGATCAGGCGGGCAGGCTTCCGGTCCCCGGTCAAGCCCCTGAAGCCCCGCATGGTCATGTCTCTCCCATTTCCCCCCACAATGCCCATTAATATGGCGGCCATATGAGTAAGCTCTTCGGCCTGAGCGGAGAGCTCTTCGCCTGCTGAAGCCGACTGCTCTGCATTGGCGGTGTTCTGCTGCATCACCTTCTCGATCTGGTTCATGGCAAGCGGCCACCCATTCTGGCCAGGGCTTCCTGGCCATTACCTGCTTCGATTACCTGGTAGCCTTCCTCAGTAAGGGTGAAACGAACCATTTGTCTTATACTTGAGGAATCGTCTACGGTCATAATGGTTTTTGGCATTATTTTCCCCCTCCCTCCCAGAGACATCCTTCCAGGTAACCCTCCGGAGACTGGAAGGTGAGCCCCGCCAGTTTGACTGCCTGCAAGAATGCAGGAGAGGGGTTTTCCAGTGAAAGTTTCCTGCCCTGGTGGATGGCGGTTTGATGCGCGGTAAATAAAAGCTGGAGCCCCGAAGTATCGATCTTGGTGACTCCGTGCAGGTCAATGGATAGAGTTGTTTGTGCGGCCAGATACGAAAGCAGCGTCTCCTTTAACACGACGGCATCATTGATGGTTATTTCCCCTTCTAAATTGAGGCGGTTGCCTTGCTGGGATTGGCTTTTAATCATAGATATCTTTTCCCTCCGTACCCGACATCAGTAATTTTCTCTGTGTCTCTGTGGTTTCCTTTGTTTTTAAAGGCAAGGAATGCAGCAGCCGGCGGCCAGCCAGGCTGCCGCTGCTCCCTGCCGCCTCGATCAGGCGGGCAGGCTTCCGGTCCCCGGTCAAGCCCCTGAAGCCCCGCATGGTCATGTCTCTCCCATTTCCCCCCACAATGCCCATTAATATGGCGGCCATATGAGTAAGCTCTTCGGCCTGAGCGGAGAGCTCTTCGCCTGCTGAAGCCGACTGCTCTGCATTGGCGGTGTTCTGCTGCATCACCTTCTCGATCTGGTTCATGGCAAGAGTTACCTGCTCGATGCCCTGCGCCTGAGCATCACTGGCTGTTGAAACATCGCCGACCAGTTGACTGACTTTCTGGATCGCATCACTGACCTGGTTCAGTGCTTCTCCAACCTCTCTCGAGGCTGCAACACCATTCTGCGTGTTTTCCCGTGATTCATCGATGAGGACGGCGGTATTTTGGGCAGCTTCGGCACAGCGTTGAGCGAGGCTTCGCACCTCTTCGGCTACAACCGCAAAGCCCCTGCCTGCATCACCGGCATGTGCTGCCTCGACTGCGGCATTCAGGGCCAAAAGGTTTGTCTGAAAGGCGATTTCATTGATAGTTTTAATGATCTTATCGGTTTCGTCTGAAGAATCCTTGATTTTCAGGATAGCTTCGGACATTCTGCCCATGACTTCCCTGCTTCTTTCAGCAGCTTCGCGGGCCTGGTTTGACATCGTGGTGGCCTGCCTGGCATAATCAGCGTTCTGCCTGGTCATGGAGGATACTTCTTCAAGGCTGCTTGAAATTTCTTCGAGACTGGCGGCCTGTTCATTCGCACCTTCGGCCATTACCTGGCTTGCCTGAGCAACCTGGCTGGAAGCTGAGGATGTCTGCTCGGCATTGCCGGTCAATTGCTCGATCACCTGGGTAAGCTTGCCAGCCAGCCCGCGGGCGACAAGAATCCAGATCAGGACCGTTCCCAGGAAAGCGAGAGCGACAACCAGGATCACCAGTCCCTTGCTGCGGCGGCCTATGGCCTCAACCTTTTTCCGCGACTCGAGGATTTCATCCTCGGTCGCTCCCGCACCGATGATCCAATCCCACGGCTTGAAATACATGATTCTGGCTATCTTCCAGCCAGCCGCTGAATCGCCCGGATCTTTCCATAAATAACGGTGCTCGGCAATCTGATCCGGTGAGAGGGCAAGGGCTTTGGCACAGATCTCCTGAACCATGAGGTTATTATTCTCATCCCTGACTTCCCAGATATTTTCGCCATCACGCAGGCCGTCTTGAGAAACGAGGTAATTCCCCTGAGAGTCGAGAACATAGACATAGCCTGTCCGTCCGATTTTCAGCTTTTTAATCTCCTGTTTTAATCCGGCAATGACCCGCTCCTCCGGAATACCGACATAGAGAACACCGATGACGTTGCGGGAGGAATCGAAAATCGGCTCATAGGCGGTAATATACCAGGCATTGACCACAAAAGCCCGGCCCTGAAAGGATCTTCCCTGAAGGATGGAGTCAATAACCGGATTCGGCTTTCCATCTGGATTGGTGCGCGGAATGTAGGTGCCGATGGCCCGAGTCCCATCCGCTTTCTGAACATTGGTGCAGACACGAAGCATATCTCCGGTTTCGTTCATCCGCTGAAAGATGGTGCAGGTGATATCCAGCATTCTTTTGACTTCATCAACCACGAGTGAAGGAGTATGAACATCGGTATTCTGACCAAGCCAGACATCTCCCAGCTTCATTTTCGGCAGATCCACCCTGATCGCTTCCTGAGTATATTGATTTACCGCATTCCAGGAAGCGGTTTCATCCGGTGAAAAATTGACTTGCCCGGCATTGTCAAGGATGCGGCGGGCTACATTCAGGAAGGAGTTCATCATCTGTTGAGAAGTTTGCTCCTGATTTATACACATGCCATAAACACCGCGCACCACCGGGTCAAGCCCTGAAAGTGCCAATTTCAGACATTCTTCCGATGAGGTTTTATTCATCATCCGATTCTGGCGAAGAACAACCGTCAGAATGACCAGCAGGGGGATAACCGAAAGCAGCAAACCAATGGTCAGCAGTTTTGTCTGAAGCTTCATGTGTCCGAACATCATCACCATACCTCCATTTCACCGAACAGTTCTTGCGTGCGAAGACTATATGCCGGGGAGATCGAGAAGTGAGTGTGTATATGCTGAGCATGGTGCGTGAAAGGCCACTCTATTCTTTGTTTTGTTATCGTCAGGGAACTTGAGAAAAATCGGTACGCTCAGTGCCAGGCCATAGTGGGGTGGAGTGAGCTCAAGCCGGGAGGGGCAATTAGTAATTCATTCTCTCTTGTGCCGATGCATGGTGTATGAAACTTACTTCACTATTCGGGAGATGTCTGGTAAGTACGGAATTAAAATCCCGGACAGCCGAAGAGTCGATTTCAGAAGTCGTTGATTATCTCTCCGAATCCAGAAAGATCAGGAACAAGGACGAAATCCTGAACAAGCTTCTGGAGCGGGAAAGAATGCAATCCACTGCCCTGGGAGGAGGAGTGGCCATCCCCCATGCCCGGATCGACGGTCTGAGGGAGCCGCTTGCTTTTGTCGGCATCTCCCAGCCGGGGACAGAATTTGCAGCGCATGATGGAGCAGAGCCCGTCCATCTTGTCATTTTCTTTATCACTCCCCTGGCGGAAAGTGAGACCCATTTAAAAATCCTTTCTCAAATCAGCAGCATGGTTCAAAACAGGAGCCTGGTAAATGCGATCATCAACTCCGGCACCAGGGAGGGATTATGTCATGTGTTAGGGCTCGATGAAATGGAGAGGCAGGGGTTCATCAACCTGACCAGAGAGGAGATTTTCCGGGAGCTTGAGACCACGGAACAAGGATTACATGGTGGCCATCTTCGGCCCGGAAGAGCTGCGAAAATGGGTGGCCCGGCGATTGAGCAACCGACGGAAAGCGGGATAATAACCCGCATTGGGCACTGCCGCCCGTGGGAAAAAGGGATAAATTTGTTTATTGACATAAAGGATGAATCTTGTAGAATATTTATATATCAGGGGCAGCAAGGGTAGTGATGCCTGGTTATCCTCGTTATTTTTTCTTAAAAATTGAGGCAGCGAACATGGGACACACATTGATATTAGAGCTACCGGAAGACTTATATGAACCTCTATCAAAAAAGGCACAACAGGCAGGGTTGACTCCTGAAGAACTGGCTCTCAGGTGCTTAGTTACCCTCATTCTTGATGCCGCCAACGATCCAGTTGAGAGCTTTATCGGATCATTCAGCAGCAATATTTCAGATTGGGCGGATCAACATGACAAATATATAAGTGAGACTTTAACAGAACAGATGTGCAGCAAAGAAGAAAAAGGCAACTGACATGTCAGACCTTTTTGCCGATACCTCCGGATGGGGTCATTTAATTGACCAGACTCAATGTTACCACCCACTGGCTGCAACCACATATCGAATGGCCCGTCAGCAAGGGCGGAAGGTTATAACTGCTAACTACATCATTGCTGAATTGGCGACGCTGTTGAACCGTCCACTCCATGTTCCCCGCTCCTTAATGATTGCATTTATCGAAGGACTGAAGGCCTCACCATATGTTGAAATTGTGAATGTGGACTCTTCTCTTGATGAGGAGGCATGGCAACTCCTTAAAAGTGTTCGAGATAAGGAGTGGAGTCTTGTTGATTGTGCAAGTTTTGTGATCATGAAACACCGTGGTATTTTGGAAGCCTTGACATCCGATCATCACTTTGATCAAGCTGGCTTCATTCGCTTGCTGAAATCATAAATGTTTGGTTAAGTAAAGTCAAATTATCATATAAGGGGTTATTGGAATATGGAAAAGAAGCTTTCAGGCCCGCCGTTTGTTCTCTGTATTGTCATAGTGGCTGCATTCATCATGATCCTGTACTTAAGCCTGCACGATGTCGAGGCATTTACCCTGATCACTGCCCAGGAGGCATATACCATGCTGAGCACCGGCGAGGCGGACCTGCTCGATGTCAGAACCCTGGAGGAATACACCTTCGTGGGAAGCCCTGCCCTTGAGGCCGGAGGTGAGCCCCCTGGTTATCTCATACCCTGGAAGCTGTTTGGCGGCCTCGATGACAATGGTCAGGTAATCTACAAAGACAATCCTGATTTTGATGCCCTGGTCGAGCAAACCTTCGGCAGCAACAAAGATCGTGCCCTGATTGTCATGTGCGCGGTCGGGATCCGAAGCACCGCGGCTGCCAGACGCCTTGAGCAGAGGGGGTTTACCAGAGTTTACGAAATTGACAATAAGCTCAGGGAATTGACTGCCAATCCCGGTGGCCACGGAGGATTTCAGGGGGCAAACTATTTAGGTGAATCCGGTGCATATAACGGCTACCGGGGCTATCCGGGAAGGCTTCCTGCCGGTCCCGGCCCGGCTTCAATCAAAGTGGCCATAGCGAGCGACCTGATCGAACACGAAAACGATTCCGTGTCCTGGATGGATACCGGACTTCCGGTAACCCAAAAGATCGATCCCAAAAAGATCCCGAAGCTGAAAAAGACCGAGCCCGGCCATGAAAGCTCTGCTTCAGGGTCTGGAAACGCTTCCTCTTCTATCTCCTGCCCGGCATCTGCTTACCCGAACGGACAATCCATTGCATCCTCGCTGCCGCTGTTTGGCGGTTCACCATTTCAAGCCCTCTCGTATTCATCGGCGCAATTTCCTTCATTCCAATCTCTTTCCTGGTACCAATCTCCTTCAGTGAAATCTGACTTTTCAGGAACCGGCTATCTCCCAACCACCTCTCAACCGGACCAGAGCCGGACGGATCAATCGCTTTTCCAGAACCCGTTTCAGAATTCACCATACCAAGCCTATCTGGGGCAGTCACAATACCAGCAGCCTGTCTTCCTGGACTTGTCTTCCTTTTATCCAGTACCGAAAAGGTACTGAGGGGAGGAGTGCTGGTAAAGTTGCCCGGCGGGCAACTCGTATTATACTATAAACGGCTTAGAACTGAACTTTTCCAGAGGAGCCAGGAGTCAGGAGTCAGAATTCAGAAGAAGGTATTGGCTCCTGGCTCCTGACTTCTGACTTCTGACTTGTGGCTCCTGGCTCCTGGCTTCTGACTCCTGAGCAAAAAATTCAATATTCACCCGTTCGCAGTATAAAATGGAAGGGATTCATGAAAGGCTTTCTGGTAGCAGTCCAGTTTTTGACCAGAATACGGATACAACAAGACCTTTATCCTGAGGCGAAAACTCTGGGCAGGTCCACCCAGTGGTTTCCTGTGGTCGGTTTCCTGATCGGCCTTGCTCTGTGGGGCTGTCAAAAGCTGCTGGGTATCCTCTTCCCGCCAGTGACCGGGGATGTTGTGCTCATTCTGGCCCTTGCGGTCATTTCCGGAGGGATCCATGTCGATGGCTTTTGCGATGCTGTGGAAGGGCTCTATGCGGGCAGAAGCAGGGAGGAGATTTTGCGCATCATGCGCGATCCGCAGATCGGCAGTATCGGCGCTCTGGCCCTTTTCTCTCTCCTGGCCCTGAAGATCGCTTTTCTGGCCTCCCTGCCCAACTCGATAAAAGGAAATATCCTGCTGATCATGCCCATGCTGGGCAGATGGATCATAGTCTTTCTGGCTGCCACGGGAAATTATGCCAGGACCGACGGGGGGCTTGGGGAAGCATTTTTTGCCAATACCTCGCTGAGGCAGTTCTTCCAGGCTTCGGTTCTCCCGGTGGCTGTCATTCTCCTGCTCTTCCCCCTGTGGGGGCTTTTCCTTCTCGGCCTTCTCCTGGCTCTCAACTACGGGCTGTCCCTGTGGATAAGGTCCAGAATTGGCGGGTTGACAGGGGATATCCTGGGGGCACTCAACGAGGTTACGGAACTCACGGTGCTTCTTCTGGCCGCAGTTGCCGGCAACCTTGGGCTGATATCACGCTGAAGAGGGAGAAACTGTCTTTACTGGCCACTGGCCACTATACAAGGAGGTTGCCTATCATCATGAGAGTATCGGCATGAGGACCATCTTCCTGGTCCGCCATCCAGAAATTACTGACCATGCATCTCGCCGGTTTTACGGCTGGAGTGATATCGGCCTCAGTCATCGCGGCATCTGCCAGACGAGGATGCTGATCGAGAGGCTTGCCGGAGAGGATATCCGGTCCATTTATTCCAGTGACCTTTACCGGGCTCACTACCCTGCATCCTTAGTGGCCCGGAGCCTGAATGTCAGCCATATCAGCTCAGGCTCTTTCCGTGAAATCCATTTTGGCGACTGGGAGGGACTCACTTACGAAGAAATGGAAAAAACAGCGCCTGAGCTTTGCCGCACATGGCTGACCCTGGCCGATGACTTTCGCTTTCCCGGAGGCGAATCGATCGGAGAGTTTCACCGCCGCATCCGGCAGTGCTATGATGCTGCCGCAGGTTCATCGGTCCAGGGAAATCTGGCCATCATTACTCACGGAGGGGTAATCCGTACACTTCTGTGCTGGATACTCGGCATCGATATCAGCAGAATGTGGGAAATTCACCTTGATTTTGGATCTGTCAGCAGTATCCGCTTCGATGACGGCGCAGCACCTCCTCAGGTTATGGCTGTCAATGACGTGGATTACCTGCGCTGATTTTCTCACCTTCCGGGAAACAGACCGCGCTCCGTCCCCGTAGCGGCGCAGCTACGGCCCCCCTCTTCTGCCCTGTGAACGGTCCTCTTTGCCCTACTCAGCCCGAAGGGCTTCGAGATTGATCGAATCGAGAAACTCGCGATTGGTTTTCTTGGCTCTCAATTTATCGAGCAGCAATTCCATGCATTCCACTACTCCCAGGGAGCTGAGGAGTTTTCTCAAGTGCCAGACCCTGGTCAAGTCCTCTCTGCCGATGAGCAGCTCTTCCTTCCTGGTGCCTGAGCGCTGAATATCGATAGCCGGGAAGATACGTTTGTCTACCAGCCGCCGGTCAAGATGCAGCTCCATGTTACCTGTTCCCTTGAACTCTTCGAAGATGACATCATCCATCTTGCTGCCGGTATCGATCAGGGAGGTGGCGATAATGGTGATGCTCCCTCCTTCTTCGATGTTTCTGGCCGTACCGAAGAAACGCTTCGGAGTTTGCAGGGCATTGGCATCGATACCGCCTGACAGGACTTTTCCACTGGGTGGAATGGTGGCATTATAAGCCCTGGCCAGCCTGGTGATGCTGTCCAGCAGGATGACCACATCTTTCTTGTATTCAACCAGCCGTTTAGCCCGCTCAAGGACGATTTCCGCTACCTGGATATGCCGGGAAGGAGGCTCATCGAAGGTCGAGCTGATTACCTCGCCCTTGACCGACCGCAGCATGTCCGTCACCTCTTCCGGCCGCTCGTCGATCAGAAGGACAATCAGGATAACCTCCGGATGGTTGATGGCGATGCTTTTGGCAATTGCCTGCAGCAGCATGGTCTTGCCGGTGCGCGGCGGAGAAACGATCAAACCTCTTTGCCCTTTGCCGATAGGAATTAAAAGATCCATCACCCTGGTTGACAGACCGTCCGGAGTTGTTTCCAGTTTGAGCTGCTCCTGGGGATAGAGAGGAACCAGATTGTCAAACAGAACCTTATCCTTGGCCTGCTCAGGAGCGGTATAGTTGATTGTCTCGACCTTCAGCAGGGCGAAGTAGCGTTCGCTGTCTTTCGGGGGCCGGATCTGTCCGAAGACTGTGTCTCCGGTAGCCAGGCCAAACCGCTTTATCTGGGAAGGTGAAACATAAATATCATCCGGGCCGGGCAGGTAATTATAGTCGGTGGCGCGCAAAAAACCGAAGCCATCGGGCAGGATCTCCAGCACGCCTCCACCATAGATCATTCCATCTTTCCCTGCCTGAGTCTCCAGGATCTTGAAAATCAACTCCTGCTTTCGAAGACCGCTCGTGGATGGTACTCCGACTTCTTTGGCCAAATCGTTCAGTTCAGTGACTGTCTTTGCTTTTAAATCAAGTATATTCATTATTGCATCCCTTTCCTCGAAATGATGGAAATCTGGACATCGCCTAAGCTTATCAGAACAAAGCGATGACCGTCAGGAAGGTAAGATTTTGCGCTGACAACTGCGAGCAAAAACTCTTGTGGATATTTGACAAATTTCCCCCGACGATCCGGTATGATTGGTTGATGGTGTAATTTAACTCATATTTTCCGATAAGTCAAGGAGATAACCAGCCCTTACTCATCTTTTTGCCGGGACTTCGGGAAAAAACTGGATATGCAACTATCTCAAAAACATGGTATCATACAATGACAGGGTAAAATTGAGGCAGGAGTATCTCTCATACCAAGAGGAGCAGTCAGGAATGAAGGAAAATACCGCTCAATTTCGCGTCTATGAAGAGCTTAACGATTTTTTGCCGCTCTGCAGAAGAAAGGTCTGGTTTGAACATCGTTTCAATGGATATCCCCCGATAAAGGATATCATTGTATCCCTTGGCATACCACCCGCCCAGGTGGATCTGATTCTGATCAATGGCGAATCGGCCGATTTTTCCCATCAGGTTCAGGACGGCGACCGGATTTCCGTCTTTCCTGTTTTTGAGTCTCTTGATATCTCGACCGTGAGCCGACTGCGGCCAAAGCCGTTGCGAGATCTCAAGTTTATCCTGGACGGCGGGCTCGGACACATAGCCGAGTACCTGAGAAGGTGTGGCTTTGATGTAGTGCATCAGCATGACTGTAGCGAGGAATTCATTATCAGGACCGCCGGGAGCAGCAGCCGTATTGTCCTGACCAGAAACAAAGAACTTCTTCGGAAGGGAAAAATCACCCGTGGCTATCTGATCAGAGGAGCAAAGCCGGGCGAACAGATACAAGAGATTGTGCTTCGCTTTAACCTGTTACCGGAAGGGACCGTAAGAACTCCCTACCGGTGAGGTACCTCTCCATCTCCTCGCAAAAATTTTTCCAATTCTGACCTCAAAAACCGGTAACCACGGCCAACTTTCCTGGCCTTCAATTCCCCTTCCCGTATCATTTTAAATATCGTGGTTAAGCTGGTTTGCAGGTATTGGGCTGCCTGTTTGGTTGTAAGTACTTTATCTTCATCCATATTTTAGTCTTAGTTAATTTAATGTTCCTATTAAGTATCTTTATTTAAATATATTATAATTCTAAATTATTTCTAATATTAAGTCAAGAGAAAAGTAAAACTGGCCTAACACCGGGAAAGGGAAAATGGGGAACATCTCAAAAGTCAATAAGACTATGGCTAAGTATATAAAAATATTGTATAATTATTCTAATTAGAGAATTAGAGAGTAACCTGATAACTTAACATTTAAATCATATTTTTATTCTCTATTATCAAGATTTCAATATAGCCAAGATGAGTTGGTTATTGTCAAGGTAACATTGCCGCGATAATATGGTAACATGAAGGGTAACACTTGTATTCAAGGTGAGATCATGAATAATAAACCAGATGAAAAACAGGACAAAGAGGTTAATACATATTTTGCCTCCCCGGAAAGGACTGATAGCGCCAAGTTAACCAGGGAAATTTCCCTGGTCAGCAACAACCCGGTCATTGATGGATTGATGAAGACTGTAGCCGGTCTTCTGGCCGTATTGGATGAGCATCGGCAAATCGTGGCCTTGAACGATACGCTCCTGAAAATGCTGGGGATCGATGATCCCGATAAGGTACTCGGATTGCGGCCTGGGGAAGCTCTAGGCTGTATCCATGCACATGACATGCCGGCAGGCTGCGGAACAGGCAAATATTGTTCAACCTGCGGGGCGGCTATTGCCATTGTTGCCAGTCTTGCGAACAACAGGCCCGAAGAAAGAAAATGTGTGGCCACGATTGAAAAAAATGATAAAAAACTGGATATATGCTTAAAAGTACAATCCGCTCCGCTGACCATAGGAAACCAGCGGTTTTTACTGCTGTTTCTCCAGGATATTACCTACCCCGAACGATGGGCAGCTTTAGAGCGCGCATTCTTCCATGACATCAGTAATACGATTAGCAATGTCCTCTGGACGAGTAAACTTATTGATCTCAGGAAGGTATGCGAAGGGAGTAACTTGCCGGAAAAACTGCAAAAACAAATATCTCAATTGGCCAGGGAAGTTGAAATCCAAAAAATTCTTGCTCACGAGGATACCCATGAATACAGACTTTCAATTGAGGAAATTCCGATCTCCCGGATTGTTCAGGAAATACGGCAAACGTTCGAGAATCATCCCGCATCCGCAGGAAAGTCGTTACTCTTTTCGGAAGACGTCCCGGCCCTGAATTTGTACACTGATGTCAACCTGCTTCTCAGAGTCCTGAACAACATGATCATAAACGCTCTTGAAGCGACGGATGAAGGTGATGCAGTTAAAGTATGGGTCGAACACCAGGATAATAAAGCCATTTCTTTCTGTGTCTGGAATAAAAAAACCATAGCCGAAGATATTGCCCGCAGAATCTTCCAGCGTCATTTCAGCACCAAAGAGGGCGCAGGAAGAGGAACAGGAACCCATATCATGAAATTATTGGGTGAGCAGTTCTTAGGCGGAACTGTTGATTTTACTACCTCCGAGCCGTGTGGTACCACATTCCGGTTCACCCTTTATCTCCAGCGTTAGTTCTCAATAAGCCCCTTCAAGGCTGCCAACGGCAAGATCCCCATGCTCCTACCCTTGGACAATAATAAAGAATTATTATATAATACCACTAAGGACTAGAATGAACTTACTCTTAATTAACATTGAGGGCAGACTATGAAAATCCTCCTCGTTGATGACAACCCTGAAAATCTTGAGCTGCTGGAAAGCGTGCTGCGCCATTACGGCTATGAGGTGAGAACTGCATCCGACGGATTCCAGGCATTTGACAAGGCATTGCAGGACAAATTCGATATCATTATCAGTGATATTCTGATGCCCCGGATGGATGGGTTCCGTCTTTGCCGACAGGTGAAGACCAGCGAAAAGCTGAGGGATATTCCCTTTGTTTTTTATACAGCCACCTATACCAGCCCCGAGGATGAAAAATTCGCCCTCGGCCAGGGAGCCGATGAATTCATTCTCAAGCCGAAAGACCCCGATACGTTTATTGAAATTCTGCGGAAAGTTATAAAAAATCATGAGGCAGGGATACTCAGAAAGCCGACTCTTGCGCCCGAAGAGGAAAACGGTTATTTCAAGCATTACAGCGAGCGGCTGATTAAAAAACTTGATGACAAGCTGCGGGAACTGGAGTCTGCGCATAAGGCACTGGCTGCCGAGAAAGAGAACCTTGCCGTGATCCTTCGCAGCAAGGAGCGTCTGGCCCAGACCCTGCACTTTATGGCTGACGCGGTGATTACCATAAACCATGAGGGCAGGATCACCCTGATGAATGCCATGGCCGAGACCCTGACCGGATGGTCGCAGGCAGAAGCTTCGGGCAAATCCCTGACAGAGGTCTTTCACCTCGTCGATGAAAACCTCCTGAAAAGGCTTGACAGGACCGATCAGGTCATTGATCTGGAAAAAAATACGGTTCTGATAGCCCGGGATGGGACCAGACGGCTGCTTGCCGGTAATATCGCCTCCATCAGCAACAGAGAGGGGGAAATATCCGGTGCGGTTATTGTCTTTTACGACATTACTGAAAAACAGCAAAGGGAGGAAGAGCTGCAAAAGATGAGCAACCTCGAGTCAATAGGCCTTCTGGCCGGTGGTCTTGCTCACGAGTTCAATAACATTTTGACCGTTCTTCTGGGAAATTTGAGCCTTGCTCAGATGCTGACCGATTCGGCAGATGAAAGGTTCCAGCTCCTGAAAGAGGCAAAACAAGCCTCCGTGCGGGCCAAATCCCTGACCCGGCAGTTGCTCACCTTTTCCAAGGGCGGCACCCCCGTAAAGCGCACCGTCCCTCTGTCAGGCATGCTTCAGGATACGGCCAGGTTTGCCTTGCAGGGTTCTCAGACCGGCTGCACATTCTCGCTTCCCGAAAACCTGTGGCCGGTCGAGATTGACGAAGGGCAGATTGGGCAGGCCATCAATAACATTATCCTCAATGCTGACCAGGCCATGCCTGATGGTGGAACCATTGAGGTGCGGGCTCGAAATATAACTGCTGCCACGGAGCGGATCATCCACGGCACGATAGTGCCTGCGGGTAAATATGTGGAAATTGCTATCCAGGACCAGGGGGTCGGCATACCGAAAGAGCATCTTTCCAGGGTCTTCGACCCCTATTTCACTACCAAGCAGACCGGAAGCGGCCTTGGACTGACCGCCGCATATTATATCGTCAGAAAGCATGGCGGATACCTTGGAGTCGAATCCAGGCCGGGAGAGAGCACAACTTTCTATATCTATCTGCCTGCCTCGATCGAGAAAGCTCCGGCTCCCGCTGCCGGAGAAGAAAAGGCCAAAGGGAAGCTTCAGCCTGGCCGGGGGAGAATCCTGGTCATGGATGACGAGGAAATGATCAGAAAGAGCCTCAGCTCCATGCTGAAAAGGCTGGGCTACAAGGTCGAACTGGCCAGAGATGGTGCTGAAACCCTGGCCATCTATAAAAAAGCTCTTGAATCAGGCCATCCTTTTGATTTGGTGATCGTCGATTTGATTATCCCCAGCGGCCTGGGCGGCAAGGAAACCATGAAACGGCTGGTCGAGATCGATCCCGGCGTGAAAGCGATTGTTTCCAGTGGTTATTCAAATGATCCGATCATGGCCGATTTCCAGCAATACGGCTTTATTGGCTGCATCGCCAAACCCTATGACCTCGAAACCCTGAGCAGGGTCATCTATGAACTGACTCAGAGGAATGGAAAAGCAGAATAAAAACTCAATCTTACAGATGCCCCCGATCCTCGATCAGCCTGACCAGTTCATCCTCACTTATGATGCGGATGCCGCGCATCCGTGCCGCATCAAGCTTTGATCCGGCACCCGGTCCGGCCACGACATAGTCGGTATCCGCGCTCACGCTGGAAGCCACCCGGCCTCCCAGTGACTCGATCATCAGACTGGCCTGCCCGCGGGTCCAGCGCTCCAGTTTGCCGGTCAAAACAAATTTAAGCCCGGAAAGCGGCTGCGGAGCAGCTTCTTTCTTTCGGTAGAGAGGATTCGGCAGGGCCAGGCCAGCCTGGCGCATTTCCTCAACTACCGCCCGGTTGTCGGGGTTAGCCAGGAAGGTGGTTATAGCGTGAGCTACCGCCGGGCCGATCTCCCGGATCGTTTCCAGGTCCTCCTGCGGCGTCGCTATCAGCTCATCGGGCCCGGCAAAATGCCCGGCCAGAACCCTGGCCAGGTGCTCACCGACCAGAGGGATGCCAAGAGCATAGAGAAAGCGGTCCAGGGGCCGATCCTTGCTGGCCTCGATGGCCCGAAGGAGGTTATCGGCGGATTTTTCCCCCATTCTCTCCATGCTCAGAATGTCCTCCCGCCGCAGTCGATAGATGGAAGACAGCCGCCTGACCAGGCCGCGGTCAACAAGGTGTCCGGCCATTTTCTCGCCAAGCCCTTCGATATCCATGCCTCCCTTGGAGGCAAAGTGAACGATCCGCTTGCTGATCTGGGCCGGGCAGGTCATGCCGGTGCACAGGGCCGCCTTTTTATCTTCGCTCATGACCACCTGAGAGCCGCAGACCGGGCAGTGTTCCGGAAACTGAAACACCTTCTCCGACCCATCCCGTTCCTCCTTGACCGGCTTGACCACATAGGGGATGACATCTCCGGCCCGCTCGACCAGGACGCGGTCCCCCAGCCGGATATCTTTGCGCTCGATTTCACTCTGGTTATGGAGTGAGGCGCTTTTGACCTCCACTCCGCCGATGTGCACCGGATCGAGCTCGGCCACGGGGGTGAGTACACCGGTGCGGCCAACCTGGACCCTGATCGCTCTGACCCTGCTGGTCATCTGGCGGGGGGCGAATTTATAGGCCAGGGCCCATCGCGGATCATGGGTGCGAAAGCCAAGCCTCTCGCGGCCGGAAAGGCTATTGACCTTGATGACCACACCGTCAAGGTCATATTCGAGGTCATTGCGTACCTTCTCAAGCTGCCGGTGGTACGTAAGGGCTTCCTCAAGACTCTGGCAAAGCTGCACATGAGCCGCGTCGGTCTTGAGCCCCCAGCGGGGGAGCATGTTCAATACCTCCCAGTGAGTGGTAAAATCATGGCCCTCGGATTGAATCACCTCATAGAAAAAGATGTGCAGCGGCCTTCGGGCCGTGATCCCGGAGTCGAGCTGGCGAAGGGACCCTGCGGCTGCATTCCGGGGATTGGCAAACAGGCTCTCTCCCGCTTCTTCCCGCTGACGGTTCAGTTTTCGGAATTCATCCTTTCGCATGTACACCTCACCCCGCACAACCAGACAGTGAGGCAGGATTTCCCCTTCCCGGTGCAGCAGCACCGGCGTAACCTCTCTGATGGTTTTGATGTTGGCGGTCACGTCCTCACCCGTCTGACCATCACCCCTGGTCGAGGCTATGGCCAGGCGGCCCTGCCGGTAGATAAGTTCAATTGCCAGACCGTCGTATTTGGGCTCTGCCACATACTCGACCCGTTCCCGGCCAAGCTCCTGCCGGCAGTTTTTATCGAAGTTCCTGACATCCTCTTCCCGGTAAGCGGATTTCAGGCTGAGCATCGGAACCGGATGCCTGACCGTGCCAAGCTCGGTCCGCACCTGGCCGCTGACCCTCTGGGTTGGCGAATCCGGATTTCGAAGCTCAGGAAACCGCTCCTCGAGACTCTTGAGCCTGGCCATGAGCTGGTCATACTCCGCATCCGAAATAACCGGATTGTCAAGAACATAGTAGCGATAATCGTGATAGCGGATCTCCTCAGCCAGCTTCCTGATGGCGGCCTCGGCCTCCGCCCGGTCTTTGGGTTCACTGTCTTCAGCCATGTGAGTAACTCCTTTGGCCACTATCTTTTATCTTTTCAGCATCCTTTTCAGTTCCGGCCAACTGCGGGTATTCAGGACATCGTCCGGCTCAAGCCAGCCCCGGCGGGCCTGATTGATGCCAAAGCGCATGTAGTCGAGATCGGTCAGGCTGTGGGCATCGGTCGAGATGGCCACTTTTACTCCCATCTCTTTGGCCATTTTGCAGTGGATGTCGTTCAAGTCCAGCCGGTCCGGATAAGCGTTCAGCTCCATAAAGCATCCCCTTTGCCTGGCTGCCTCGATCAGGCGCTCCATATCGACCTCATAGGGCTTTCGCTCATTGATGAGCCTGCCGGTCGGATGGGCCAGGATAGTGAAATAGGGGTTATCCATGGCCCGGATTATCCGCTCGGTCTGCTTCTCGATGGGCAGATTGAAATTATAATGCACCGAGCAGACGGTAAGATCAAGCATCTTCAGGACTTCATCCGGAAGGTCCAGGGAGCCGTCCTCCAGAATGTCGAGCTCGACTCCCCTGAGCACCAGGATCGAGCCTTCGAGCCGCTGATTCAGGAGGTCAATGGCTTCAATGTGCTGAAGCATTCTCCTGACATCGAGGCCATGAGCCACGCCGACGTGCCGGGAGTGGTCGGTTATGGCCACGTACTGATAGCCCTTGTTCCTGGCCGCCTCCACCATCTCCTCCAGGCTGAAGCGGCCATCGGTGGCTGTGGTGTGGGTATGCAGGTCTCCCCGGATATCGGCCAGGGTGATCAGCCGGGGAAGTCTGTTGTGCAGAGCGGCTTCGATCTCTCCCCCGTCCTCCCGCAGCTCCGGCTCAATGAAGGGAAGGCCGACTGACTGGAAAACATCCTTCTCCTCTCTGCCGCCGATGCGGTCCTCGCCCCGGAAGACCCCGTATTCGTTGATTTTCAGTCCTGCCTTGACGCCAAGTTTGCGAATGGCAATATTATGGGCCTGCGAGCCGGTAAAGTAGTGCAGGGCAGCCCCGCAGCTCTCTTCGGGCACTACCCGAAGGTCCACCTGAAGCCCTGAGCGGAGCAGGATCGTGGACTTGGTTTCTCCCCTGGCCACCACGCTGGCCACATCCTCATACTCGATGAACCGCTGCATGACGGGAGAATCCTTCCGGGCCACGGCCAGAATATCAAGATCAGCCACTACTTCCTTGCGCCGTCGATAGCTTCCGGCTACCACCACTTCCTGCACCCCGGCGGCCTTGCGCAGATAATTAACTATCGAGCTGGCCACCTCTTCCGCCACTGCCAGCTTGATCCGCTCCTTTTTCTCTTTCTTCTGGAGGATCTCTTCGAGAATCTTCTCCTCGGTTTTCTGGCCAAAACCGAACAGTGCGCGGATTTTGCCCTCTCTGGCTGCCGTTTCCAATTCGTCGAGGGTGCTGACGTGCAGTTCCTCATGGATGGCCTGGACCCGCTTCGGCCCCAGGGAGGGTATTTTCATGAGCTGGCTTAAGGCCGGAGGGATGCGGCTTTCGATCTCCCGCAGTTGGGAGAGGGTTCCCGTTCTGACAATCTCGGCAATTTTTCCGGCCAGGTCTTTGCCGATCCCCGGCAGTTTGGGCAGCTCTTCATGCTCGGCCAGGATATCGGCCAAACTGAAGGGAAGGCTGGCTATGGTGCGGGCTGCATTCCGGTAAGCCCGGACCCGGAACACATTGGCCCCCTCAATTTCCAATAAATCCGCCACTCTGATGAAAACTGCGGCAATGTCCGAGTTGTGAACAGGCATAGGTTTTCCTTACACGATCTCTTGGTCGAGTCCAACTGGCCGCGAATTTACCCCGCGTCATATACTCTGTTATTATCGTACAAAAAGAGTGCGAGGCGGGACATGATGTCCCGCCTTATGGTTTCGGGGCTTTAAGAGAGGCGCTCAATCCAGACAGGAGGGTTGCTCCAGATATTTTTGGAACAGGCACAGTGCATCCCTGGGAGTAATCTCACCATACCGGTTTACATCCGCACAATCAGGGCAGGGACCCTAATTCAAGGTAGCGGGGAAGTACGACAATGTCAAGAATAAAAAAGAGATAATCATAAGATAGTGAACATATTTAAGCCAAATGGCACTTACCTAAGACAAGCAGGGGGACACGGAGCACGAAGAGAGAGAAAGAGTGGGTCCCTGCCCTGGACCCTGACCCCCTTTAAAAAGCTTGATCTCTGCGTGGTCTTCGTGCCCTTGGTGCCCTTTCTGTTCTCATAAGGAGAAGCCTGGCTTGTGTAAGTGCCATGCTGGTTAAGCCTGCATAGGAAAGAGTTTTCCCAAAGTGTATGAAAATCAATTCATAGGTGGTGCAAAAAATTTCACTACTAAAATATTGAATGGACTAAAATAATTAATATTTTTTATTAATTTTATAAATTTATTTTAATACTTTACGATATGTTAAAAAACATTTTTAGGTATATTTCTTGCAATCATATCTTTACATGAGTATCTGATTTAAGCTAGTGCTAAGTACACTGCGCATTAAATACACGGCCAGTTAAAGCCGCCTCTTCACTCCCTCACCCCCCTTTGGGGGGAGAGGGCTGGCAGGGAGCCCCTGTGGCAGGTGAGGAGGGCGTCGTTGAACCAAACCGGCACGGGTAATTCCCGTGCCGTGTACTAATAAGTACAGGCAGCGGTTATTACCCAAGGAGTCAGCCCTGCTCTTTGTTTTTCCCGGGGCTGGTTTCCATATTTGGCCTCTATAGGAGACGGATGCTATCTGGCTGCTGAAGTTATCGCGCCCGGTATTGAGCACAGTATGGGATCCCCCCCAGTTGTTGCCCGGTATCGCCGCAGCTCACCTGTGAGCTTGCCATTGGTATGCTCACAAGCCCGGCGATCCGGGCACCAACGTTTACAGAATCGAATTTTTGCCTGAGTGATGTCTCCTCCTCCGGTCTAAACGCCTACAGCCTATCAGCCCGAGTAATTACTTATCCTCTTGCCTTATCCGGCCATTTTATGGTATCAACAAGATATCAGGACAGAGTCAGGTTGAGTCTCTTACGGCAATTTTATCCTATAAACGGCTGAGAACTGAACTTTTCCAGAGGAGTCGGGAGCCAGGAGCCAGAATAAGCAATCATCTTCTCCTGACTCCTGGCTTCTGACTCCTGAGAATAGGGGTATCCGTCATGAATCAAGGCAAACCAGAACAGAACGAGAATGACTTACCCGCCGGTTCCGCAGAATCCAGGGTTTTGCCCGCCGGGCATGATGAGCTGCACCCAAAATCCGAGGCCGTTTCCGTCAAGCCCCTTCCCGGCAACTCCCCTGCGGATGCCGGTGATCCTGCCGGTGACCCGGTTAATGTTGTCAGCATCTTAAATAAACTGCCATGTCTGAACGGCAAGGGGATCATGGAAGCCGTCAATACCCGGATTCAAAGGAAGTCTTTAGCCAGAAACTGGATAAAAATCGTTGGTCAAAAGCTGGCAGAGCATACTGCACCGATAACCCTGCAGAACCAGAAACTCATCGTGGTTGTCGATGATCCAAAGTGGATGACGGCCCTGAAACAGACTGAGGGAATATTCCGGAAGAAGGTAAATGAGTTTCTCAAGTCAGACCAGCCGCTCAGCATTGAACTGCGATTGGGGAAGATATCCCCCTTACTCTCTCGTCACCCCTCCTCACCGAAAGCAAAGCCGGAGCCTGCACCGGGGCTTACTGCCAAACAGGAGGAGCGAATCGAGAGCCTGCTCAGCCCCATTAAAAATAACGAAAAGCTCAAGCAGACGCTGAAAGACATTCTCACCAGACACTGTCGTCATGACCAGCGCTTCCTCGAAAAAGACTCGACATGAAGTAACCTTTCATTTTTCACTGGACAAATTCTCCCCTGTTGATTATAATTGTTATTTGATTTATCTTGTTTATGAGAATTTATTATTAACCAACGAAAATGAAAAGGTAGGTGGTAGGTATGCCAAGACGGTCCAATCTTCTCAAATTATCCCTTTTTCTCACCCTTGCTGGTCTGTGCCTATTTCCCAGCCTGACATCAGCCAAACCCAGGATCGAGTTCCTGGAAACCAGGTACGACCTTGGAGAGATGTACCAGAATCAGGAAAAGAGTCATGTCTTCAAATTTAAAAATACGGGATCGGACACTCTGACGATCGAGAATGTCAAAGGCGGGTGAGGATGCACAGCCGTTAATCTCTCGGAGAGAGATATAGCACCGGGGAAAACCGGAGAAATCAAAGCTACCTTTCACTCGAAATCCTACCGGGGAAAGCAGAATAAAACTATATATGTAAATTCAAACGACCCCAATACTCCGGTATTTAAACTCGAAATTATCGCTATGGTCAAGGTGGAGGTCGATGTCAACCCAAGTACCGTTAACTTCAGAGAGCTTTTGCCCGGAGAAAAGAAGTCCGAGACCGTAGAAATAACCAATTTAAGTAATGATCTCCTCAAAATCAGTGCCATTACCTCCCCCCATGATTTCATCAATGTCAATCTGGCTGACCTTAAACTGCCTGTTTCCCTGAAATACAACGAGAAAATGTCCTTCAAGGTAGGTGTGGATGCAAATATCATGAAAGACAAAACCTGGGGGCAGGTGATTATCAAAACCAGCAATGTTCATACTCCCGAGGTCACTCTGAATCTGACGGGGCGTGTTCGGTCCGAAGACCAAAAGCCAATGGGCGCACCGAATTCAGCCCAGGCACCTCTGCCCCAGATCAACTATAGCGAGCGGGCAAAAAAGCTCTTTCCACTCTATAACTTCGTTGCCAATAACGTCAGCCAGAATCTGGCTGGCTGTAATACCGGGCAATGTGTGCCCATGAAGGCACTGATTCAAGTGCTGACCGCTCAAAACCTGCCGGATGAGAAGATAACCGAAGCCGTACGGCAGATTTATGGCCCGGGAGCAGTAGTGGCATCATCAGGGAATGTGCAGCCGCCCCGCCCCTCTCTGAAAGAGTCAATTCAAGGCGCGCTCAAGAATGGCCGCAGGGCCAGGCTCGATCTCTTTGTCATGAGTTATTGCCCCTTCGGCGTTCGGGCGGAAAAAGCCCTTGACAGGATCATGGCTGAATATGGCTCGAAACTTGACCTGCAGCTCTACTTTATCGCCCAATCCAGAACAGACAGCACATCTGACAAGCTGGCCGATTCGTTCACCAGTCTTCACGGCCTGCCGGAGGTTGAAGAGGACTTCAGACAGGTCCTGATTCAAAAGCATTTTCCGGAAAAACTCCTGCCTTACCTGAGACTCCGGAACGAAAACATCAAAACCACTGACTGGAAGGAATGTGCCACCAAGGCAGGGATCGACCTCCAAAAATTGGAGGAGCTGATAGCAGCCAAGGGGAGCCAGCAGCTCTTCAGGGAAAACCTGGTCAAAGCCCAGACCATGAATATCCATGCCTCCCCTACCCTGTTTATTGATAATGTTCGATATCAGGGAGGGTTTCAATAAGCGGGGAGGTAGTGCTCCTTGGCTCAAAGGGAAGGTAGATGCTCATGATGGTTCCCTTACCTGGCTCGCTTTGCAGGTAAATTTCGCCCCCATGCTGCTGAATGATACTGTGAACGATGGATAATCCCAGTCCGGTTCCTTTGGACGAGGTCGAGAAAAATGGCTCGAAGATCCTCTTCTGAACTTCCGGTAAGATCCCTGTGCCGGTATCCTGGATAACGATGCAGACTGCCTGACCGGTGATTTGAGAGCCATTGCCATCGATGAAAGCATGCTGATGAAGGGAAGTCTGAATAATCAATCTTCCTCCCGCCGGCATGGCGTTCAGAGAATTTATGACGAGGTTTAAAAACACCTGCTGCATCTTCTGAGCATCATGAATAATCGGCGGGATATCGGTCTGATAGTCAGTCTGTAATTGAATGCGGTGCTCTTTCATTCTTTCTCTGAGCAGAGCCAGGGCAAGATCCAGAGACTTATGAATATCACCTCGTTCAAAAACCAATGGTGCCGGACGGGAAAATCTGGAGAGATTGTTTATCAGATGCTCCAGCCTCCGGCACTCCCGTAAAATTCTCTCCAGATCTTCGGCTGCCGGACTGCCCGGCGGCAGGGAATCGTGAACCAACTCAGCCAGCATCCCGATGCCGACCAGAGGATTCTTGATTTCGTGGGCAATGCAGGCGGCCTGCTTTCCTAACAGGCTCAGCCGTTCCCGGTGCTGCAATTCCTGCTCCAGCATTTTTTCCTTGGTAATGATGCGGGCAAAAATCACGGCGGCTGTTGTCTCTCCCTCGCCATTGACCAGGGGATAGGCATAAAGGTTCGTAGTCTCCTGAAAGATAATCTGCTCCAGCCTCTGCGCCTGATGAGTTGACTTTGTCTTGGGAATCGGGCAGTCAGGGCAGGGGCTTTCCCGTTCGCGGATAAATTGAAAGCATTTCCTGCCTTCAATCTCCTTCTCCGGCTGACCGCAGATCTTGATAAATGCCTTGTTCACGATTTGCAGGCGATAATCGATATCGATCATATACACCAGGTCGGTAATCCCGTCGAAAGCTGATTGAAATTTCTCCTTCTGTTCCTTTTCCCAATCAATCCGCTTACGATGGATTATAATAATCACTACCTGCACAAACGACAGGGCTACCAGGATAAAGGAGATGACGAACAGCAGCCACTGCCAGGCGCTCTTCAGTACCCTGCGCTCCCAGTGGTCCATCTTGATGGCCGGAGTGGTTACCGCGATCGACCAGGTGGTCCCTGGAAGCCGGACTGGCGTGAAATTCAGGTAATATTTTTCCAGCGGCCCTTTGTGAGGACCATGATCATAATAATACTCTGTTCCTGTTTCCTTCTCCAGCATTCTCTCCCGGACAATCCGGTTCAGGCTGTGGGCGTTCCCTTCCGAAGCCTTTTCCTGATGCACCTGAAAAATCTTTTTGCCGATCCACGCTTTTTTCTCATGAGATAAGACGGTTCCCTGCTCGTCAACCAGCCAAAATGAAGAGTAATCATGGAGATGGGAATAATGATTCTGGCAGAGGTTATCAATAACGGCCAGATCGAGGAACAGGACCAGCACCCCCAGAAAAGTCTTTTCCTCTCCCGGGGTTTCGCTTCCAGTCCGGTCAGTGTAAAGCGGCAGCGAAACAGGGATACCGGTAATGCCAACCCCCTGCTCATATTGACTGCTGATATACGGTGACTGCCTCAGACCATGATGAAACTGACTTACGGCATTCTGGAAAAAGTCGGTCTTTGAGAAATCTTTCAGTTGCATTTCCTGCCAGCGGGGAATTGAAGGATAAAAATATTCGTATCTCCCCTGCTCATTCATGATCCCGATATGGGAAACCTGGTCATGCATCAATTCATAATAAATTTGCAGATTGAACAGGACTTCATCAGCTTTCAACTGACGCAGAGGATATAGTCTGGCCAGGGTAGTCAGCTTTTCCTGCAATTCGTGCATGAGGTGTTCCATGTCGGAAGCGATTTCCCTGATAATCATCACCTGACTCTCGTTAACCTGACTGATGATTTCTCTTCCGGCATTGATATGGAGCCCCTGAGCAACCAGAATGACAATCCCGATAATGAGCAGATAAATAGACAGGGCTTTAAAGTTTGATTTTCTAAAAATTTTTTTGGTGAACATGGTCAACCGCTATAAGTAATCATTGAGCTGATATTCCTTGATCTTCTTGAATAAAGTTGACCGGGCGATTCCCAGGATCGCTGCGGCATGGGCTTTATTGCCTCCCGTTTCCCTCAGTATCTCCAGAATATAGTGTCTCTCCATTTCCTCGAGCTTTAACCTGGTTCCGGTCCTGCCTTCCTCTTTTCCATCTTCCGCAGCCAACTGATGGAGAGGCTGGTCATCAGACCTCGATGTTTTAAAAAAATCCAGGGAGCTTGCGGTTATGACATTTCCCTCCTCCATGATCATAGCCCGCTCAACGATGTTTTTCAACTCCCGGATATTGCCGGGGTAGTCATAATCCATGGCGATCCTGAGTGCATCAGGATGTATTCCCTGGACATTCTTATGAAAATCCTGATTGAATTTGTCAATGAAATGCTGGATCAGAAGGGGAATATCCTCTTTTCTCCTGCGCAGGGGAGGAACCCGGATTAAAAAGACATTCAGCCGGTAATATAAATCATGCCGGAACGATCCCTCTTCGACCATCCTGCCCAATTCATTGTTCGTAGCGGCAATCACACTGATGTTCACCGATATATCCTTGATTCCTCCAATCCTGCGGAAAGATCTCTGCTCCAAAAACCGCAGCAGCTTTGCCTGCATGGCCAGATCCAGAGTCCCGATCTCGTCGAGAAAGAGGGTTCCCCCATCCGCCAGTTCCACCAGGCCGGCTTTCCTGCTTTTGGCATCCGTAAATGCACCCCGCTCAAAGCCAAAAAGCTCGCTTTCCATCAGTGAATTCGGCAGCGCAGAGCAACTGATATCAATGAAGGGGTTTCCCGCCCTGCCACTCTGCCGGTGAATGGTCCTGGCCACCAGTTCCTTGCCGGTACCGCTTTCCCCAACGATCAGGACCGTACACTGATCGATCTGGGATATTTTTTTTATCAGAAAGCTGACCTCCTGAATCTGCTGGCTGCTGCCTACCAGATTTATGGCCTCATATTGGCGGTCGATTTCCGCCCGCAGGATTTTGACCTCCCGGTGCAGCCTTTTGGTTTCCAGCGCTTTCCTGGCCACCAGCCGTAACTCTTCCATATCGGAGCTCTTGGTAAGATAATCATAGGCTCCCATTTTCATGGCCTGCACAGCCATATGGACATCCCCATAAGCGGTAAGAACGATAACCAGAACATCAGGAAATTCCTTCTTGATCCGCTCCAGTAAGGGAATCCCGCTTAAACCCGGCATAAAAAGATCCAGAAAAACCAGATGAAAGTCCTCCCGGACCAATTTTTCCAGCGCTTCTTCCCCGCTTTTAACCCAGGAGGTCTGATACCCATCCTTCACCAGCCAGCGTGATATTCCCAGTCCCACGCTCTCCTCATCATCTACAACCAGAATTTTAAAAGCCATACACTTCGATCCCTCAAAATTATGCTCTCTTGCATTTCCCTGGTCAAAATACAGACAGACTCATGCCTATACCTATAAAATTATAATTCAAAACTCTCGATAAGCCAAATCTGTAATCCAATTAAATGCAAATGTAACTACTCAAGGTTGTCAAGGTTGTAGGCGGACTCTATGGCCTGGGACTTTACGGTCTTGGATATCCCCTAGGCTTCGGCCTCTTGAGAATGGACTATTATAGCGGCCTGTTGGGATGCATTTATAGCAGCCCGTTATTAGGATGCATGCAGAGCTTGCTTGGCTGAGTCTTCCTCGGTGGTCTTCGGCGGCATGATGGGAACCTGGCGAATGACACTTTCAATCGTTCAGTAATTATGTTTTTTGAACCCTTCTTATCCGTCCCGGCTCCCGTCTCCTGAGCTTTGCACAATCAGGGTTTCAATTTCCTGGAAGCTTGCTGCTGTTCTGATCGCTTCTTTAATCTTCTCCAACTGCTCGATAGAATCTATCTGATCGATCTGCCCGGAGAGCCGCAAACCCTCCTCCCCAAACTTTAACTCCAGCCCCAGGGCAACAGCCTCGAGCAGACCCTGCCTCAATCCCCGTTGTCTGCCTATTCTTTCGGCGGTAGTCACATAAGCTATCTTCTTTTCCTCCTCATACGCTTCGATCTGCTCGTGAAATTGACAAGGGGATATCTTCTCCCTCGCCCCATTCAAGAAGGGGGCGAGGGAGAAAACAGTATATTAACACGATCTACCAGCCCCAGCATTGTGACAGAGGATACCCGGATTCATCCACCATCTCTAAGCTGCAACCATCGGTCTCCTCAATAAGACGGATATTCATTTCCCTCTGCCTCCACTCCCCTGATTCATCGTAACAATAATAGCACAAATCTGAAGAAGCGTTTCCACAGCCTTCCAGGTTAACCTCGAGTGTACTATTAAATGATTCTCCGTTCCACATTCCACATTGCCAACAGGGTATACCCTGCGACGCTACGTCAAAGGAATAGTACCCATAAGGATCGGTATAAGCGATTATATCAAAACCCTGCCGGTATATTCTCACCGGGACACCTGGCCCTGCCGGGGAGCCGTCAGGGTCAAAAACAGTTCCATAAAAAGAAACGTAACGATCTCTGCAAAGCTCTACACCGGTCCAACACTCACCTTGGGTTCCGTCACTACCTGTTGCTGCAAACCTGAGCTCGGCATAAGAAGACTCCCACCAGTCAGGAGGAGTCCACCGGGCGGTAAAAATTGTACCGGAGGGTGAAGGTCCATCCGGTGTTGTAGGTAATGGAACACCATGCGGATCATACCACTGGCCGGTTATACCATGCTGATCATCCGTTACTTCAGCATATAAGGTAACAGGTTCAAAAGCGCCATTGACATACTGTACATATGGAGGCTCGGTCCAACAGGTCACACTGGGAGGTCGATCAAAGGATTGAAGCGGGAGAATGCCGTTATTTCCCTCATTGGGGCCACCACTTCCGGTGACGGGGTCATCGCTGTCTAAAAATCTGCACAGATCAACCTGATAATTGCTGAGGCAACTTGCATTATCCACCGGGACAGTAAAGATGGTGGCACTCGCGCTGTCGGTCGAAACACGGTAAGTTCCATCACCATTTCGAACCAGATAGTAGTTTATGCCAGATATCATGGTATATACCCGTATCTGTTCCGGAGGACCTGCAGGCATGCTTTTCTTGACGGTAAGGGAAGATATGCTTTCTCCTGAACAGGGCGGCTGCGGATCATTACCATCGCAATTGCATGGCCGTTGTGGAGATACACCGGAATAGGTCACACCTTCTCCATACCAGAAAAGATCGGTAATTGGATTGCCGGTGTCATTGTCCACAAAGGTAAACTTGAAACAAGCGTGGGTATCGATCGGACGATCATAATTCCACCAGGTGAAATGGGTAACTGTGCCACAGATCCAAAGGCCTGCTGCGCCCCGGTCTTCAACTATTCCTTCACCCTCCTCCTGCCAAAGGCCGGTAGCCGGATCGTAGTACCAGAGAGGAATGTGATCGCCTTCATTCACTGACAGGCCGGCAGGGACTTTCATACCGACTGTGGCAGGTCCGGGCAGGGAGGTTATGGGATTGCCGTTCTGGTCTTTGAGGTCAAATTCCATAACACCAAAACTTTCAAGCAGTACCGGCTGTCCACCATCCGCCGGAGCCGCCAGGAAGTCCGATCCGGGAAATGAAGCAACTTCAGATGACGTGGGATCGATATGGGTAATAGTACCTGTTATCTGAGTCACGCCCGAAGGCAGCGATGTCGAAGGTATGGTCAATTCTCCAACGTTCTGCCCGTTGCTGAGGATCTCAACTCCTGATATGACCTCATCCATATCGGTGATCCGGTGCGATACCGCTACCAGCTTTATCTCCACCTGATAGCTGAATTTGCCTTCTTCATAGAGCACATTAGCGTATCCGGTAGCATACCCATCTTTTGTCACCTTGATTGGAAATACCGTATCGGCAGGACGAGTTAACAACTCGGTCTGGGCAACTCCTGCGGAGAAGCTGCCATTGACATCCGTTGATGTGGTAACAGTGCCGGTGCCGATGGATACTGTCGCGCCGACTATCGGAGTCATTCCACTGCCAGTCACAACACCCCGAATGGTAAAATCACACGGCAGATCAGCTTCATTACAGTCCTGATCGATAGTATCTCCGCAGATTTCCTGAGCACCAGGATGAATCCTGGTATCATTGTCATTGCAGTCAGTGTTGTTCTCTCCATAGCCCTCCGGAGCCGAGGGAGCATGAACAGTATCGGCAGGGTTGCCAAAGCCATCCCCGTCAGCATCTCTATAGTAGGCAGGAAGAGCCCCCTCGAACCTTTCCACCTCAACAGTATACGTCAACTGCATACGCTAAGATTGAAAATTCACCCGCACAGTTTTTGAAGCGTGCGGTGATAAGGTTTCCCCATTCCCCAAAAAATAAAAATACGGGGTTCCACCTTCATATCCGTCAGGTCCCGAAGGTGTGGCTGAAACAGGAATACTTGTACTGGTGATAAGGAAACGGGCTGGCCAGGTAATAGCTGCTCCAGAATTATTTGTTATTTTGACATAAGAAAAGAAAACATGGTTTAATCGATCATAAGATTGCCGTGTTGTCGTGACCGTAACCTGACCGGAAATATCAACCCAGGCGGCTTGAGCCGTTTTACCGTATATGAATACTTCTGAAAGCATTATGGCAGCACAGAGTAAAAATGATAATTTTTTTCTCATCGTTCCCAACTCCCTTTCTCTTTTTTGTTGACCATAAAGGATAAATACTTATTCATGTGGAAAACCCGTGAGCCTTTTCCCTTTGGCAAAGGATGCCCATATAAGAACAAGAAGGAGTAAAGCCAGAATTACCATGCTCAGAGTACCTGATATCGGGACAGGAGTTGCCGGGGCAGAAACTGTACTGAAAGCAATATTGTCGAGAACAAGATATGAGGGTGTATACAACGTGACATACCCTGGCATTACAGCAAATTCCAGGGACAAGTCACCGAGAGATAGGCCCAGAGGGTTGTTATTGACCAAGCCGGTAATATCGATTTGAGCGGTTTCCCCTAAGCTGTAACCTCCATCATCAATAAGAAGACCGGGATTTCCATCAGCCCCATAGGTGTTATTGGAGGCGTCTCTAAAATAGACTTGAAAATAGTCATCATTGGTGGTTGAGCCATTCGTTAAAAAATCAATATCGTAAAATCTCCAGGTGAAATTCAAAAAAGATAAAGAACCTGGATTCCGGCTCAATCCGAGATTATCCTGAAAAAGATAGTTCATTGGATAATGGTCACTCGGGCCATCTGTTTCAATCTCTGCTGCCTGCCCTGAAGATAGAGGGCTTGCGGTTAATTGGAACTCAGGCTCAATTGTTCCTGACCGGGAAGAAGGTGAAAAGTCTGCACTCTCACCTTCCCATCCATTCCATTCATTCTCAAAGTTCCCGTTGACTATACTCGCTGCATGTGCCGCTGCAGTTACAATACAAGCTATTGCCAGGATAAAAAAGATGCCGCAATGTTTCTTTTCCATAGTCTTCCTCCACCTTAAATAGTTAATATTTAATATTGAATCTTAAAAGAATATTGAATCTTAAAAGCTCTACTTTATTGCACTGAAGTGTTGAGAAGGGAAAAGCATTGGGAACTTATAAAAGAGCATGGCATGATTCAGCTCAGGATCATGGGATGTGAAGTTAACAAGTGAGTAATCAGCAATATCTCTTCAACGACTTGATCAGATAGAGCAGTACCCGGCAAGGTACAATGATAAATTAAATGCAAAAATCATGCTGATTTTATTTTAACTTTATTATTAGTAAATATATGTAATTATTAATGTAATAATAATTTAATACCGAAATCTATTGCATAGTATGAATAAAAATGCAGCATTCGCCTCCTATTCCATAGAGAAAGTTATAAAATATAGACACTTATATGTGTGTGATAGCCATCACGCATTTGTCACTCCCGTGAAGCCTGTCCCCGCAGGCTTTAAGCGGTAAAGTGAGGAATTCAGAGATTGCAGTCTCTGGATTCCTCCTTCGGGAGAAAAAATCCTGACAGCCCCCTGCCATAATAAGGGATTAGGCGCTTACTCTTTAAAATATCATAATCTACCGCTGCCTGATCTGGGACCTGAGGGCGAAGTGATCGGTATTGTTGAAAATTTCCAGAACATCGATGAGCGAAAACGCACCGAAGAGATGCTCCAGCGCGCAAAAATGGTTATCGAGAACAGTCCGACCGTGCTTTTTCGCTGGAAGGCTGAAAAAGGATGGCCGGTCGAGTTTGTTACCGAAAAGGTGCTGGACCTGAACGCCCTGATCAGCGATATGGAAAAGATGCTGCACCGACTTATTGGCGAGGACATTACCCTGGCAGTGACCCTTGATCCGAATATCGAGCGGATAAAAGCTGACCCCGGCCAGATCGAGCAGGTCATCATGAACCTGGCTGTAAATGCCAGGGACGCCATGCCGAGGGGAGGCAGGCTGACCATTGAGGCTGTCAGAATCTTTGACCGGGAAAAGGAGGACTTCCATTTGCTTTTCAGCGACGTAGCCCTCCCGGATAAAAATGGCCTTGAGCTCGTTGATCAGCTTCTTTCCCGCAAACCCGGCCTCAAAGTCCTTCTCTGCAGCGGCTATACCAAAAGAAACCTTATACCCTCAACGATATGCTGCAAGCCGTCAGAGATGCTCTCCGGGTGGACTGACATCCTGAACTGCTTTTGCTTTTGGAGAGATGCCTGTCATTATGCCTTCTCAACAGCCTGAGTAGTTACCATCAGGACAGGCTGCGTTCCGGAATCATGCTCTCCCATTCAGCCACAGAGGCAACTGTGACCGCCTTGCGCAGCAGATCCTCCAGAGCGGCCTGATCGCTGATACTGGCCAGCCTCTCTCTGACCGAGGATGGAATGAGGCCAAAACGAGTCTCCAGAACATTCACGATCGCCTCCCTGGCATTTTTTATTTCCCCCTGCTGCATGCCCTGCTGAATCCCCTGCTGCATGCCCTGCTGCATGCCCTGCTGGATCAGTTGTTCGGCTAGGGTCATGATTAAGTCCTCCTTATCTTTGCCTAAACCTGTTTCGACTATTTCCTTGATTTCATCTACACTTACAACGTCTGAGACACTGATGATATAGCGGAAAATGGTGGTCAGAGTATCCCTCAGTTCCTGGCTGGACAGGAAGGGATCATTGAGCAGCTCAGGCAATAGTTCCCTCAGATACCTGCCCAGCTCAGGGTCATGGATATACTTGAGCAGAATGAGGAAAAGTCTCATAACGGCTCTGCCCTTGATCTGATCAGCACCAAAGGCTGACAGATCACACAGAAGATAGGAAAAATCCGGGATAAAGGCCATCAGCCCCGGTCTGGAATTCATGAAGAGATCAGCGAACTGAACACTTACCCTCCATTTTTTCTTCCCATGATACAGCACCAGGGGGATAATCACCGGCAACCCTCTGGCTGTCTCGTTTTGCTTTAGATAGAGTTCCCAAATCCTCACCTGATACCGTAACAAATGAAAAGCGATCCACTCCTCTGGCGCACTCTTGTGCTCGAAGAGCACATACACATACCCTCCCTGCCCTTCCTGATTGCCTGATAAGTTGATCTGATAGAGCAGGTCTGAAAAGTACTCACCCAACTCAGCCTCGATGAAGGAATCCTTGCAGATCTCCAGACTGTCCAGATCAAGAATATCCCTGATGGGGGCTGGCAGGTAGTGGAAGAAAAAATCCCTGGCATTCTCCTTCCTGCTCAGTATCTCCTTGGTCAGACAATCATGTGGATGATTTAAGGTCTCATTATTCATGCTGCCTTTTTCTTCCTTGCTCGTACTGCTTTCATCATAGATGATCCTGTAAGGAATTGTCAAGAATGAGTATGCCTGCCACGTCTGCCATCTCTTGCTATATCTCTGGGTATTTATCAGGAAAAAGTGCTCGGGTACGCTAAAGTGTACTATCCAACATTCCGATGAATGTAATAAGTACCATTATGAAACACGGAGGAAAACCGAGCAATGGTTGAAAGGCTGAAACTTGGAACGAAACTGTACCTGGCCTTTGGAGTCGTCCTCTCCCTGATGATGGCCGGAGGACTTTACACCATGGTCAATCTGCACTCCATAGCGGCTAGGTACCGACTGGCCATTCAGGGAAATCTGGAAGTAGCGCTGGATGCATTTGCCCTGCGGTCATGGACAGCATCCCAGATCATGGCAGCCAGCCAGGCTGTTATCCGGTATCAGAGCCAGGGCGATTTCGGCCAGGCAGTAAAGGAATTTGAAGAGGCCAAAGCCCGTGCAGGCGACTATCGGCTACTGCTCAATGAAGCTGAGGAAAAGGGGTACCTGGATGAAGAGCATAAAGAAGCACTCGACCGCTACGATCGTGAGCAAATACAGTTTCTTGATTCCTGGCAGAAGGCCAGAGGCATCCTTCTGAGGGGAGGGTCAATGGCTGATGTGGATGCCGTCATGCGCGGCCAGGGCGATAGGGCCATAGCCGCAGCGACAGAGCTTGCCGGGAGCCTGCGGGACAAAGCCCTTGGGATAGCTGGCCAGGCTGATACTGATACTTCAAACAGTACCATCATAATTCTCCTGACCCTCGGCATCTGCCTTGTATTGGGGATCGGCGCAGCCATCTCGATCACCTCAATCACCAGCCGGCAGCTCAGGGCTGTCATTGGTGACCTCGGTGACATCTGTGAGCAGATGTCTGCTTCTTCGAAGCGGATATCATCAGCCAGTCAAAAACTGGCCAAAGGGGCCACGGAGCAGGCCGCCTCCCTGGCAGAGACATCCTCATCCCTGGCAGAAATCTCCTCCATGACCAGCCATAATTCGGGCAATGCCGGTGAGGCCAACAGTATGATGTCCGAGTCAGCCAAAGCTCTTGAGCAGGTTGAAAAGACTATGCTCTCCCTGACCTCAGCCATCCAGGATATTTCTCTGGCCAGCTATCAGACAGCCAGAATCATTAAAACCATCGATGAGGTCGCCTTCCAGACCAACCTCCTGGCCTTGAATGCTGCTGTCGAGGCAGCACGGGCAGGTGAGGCCGGGGCGGGATTTGCCGTAGTTGCCCAGGAAGTCAGGAGTCTGGCCATGAATGCCGGAGACGCAGCCAGGAATACAACCACGCTGATCAAGGATACCGTTCAGAAAGTCGTTTCCGGTTCAGAGCTGGTGAGTAAGACCAATAAGGCGTTTCAGGACATGGCCGCTTCCAGCAGGAAGGTGAGGGACCTTGTGGCCAAAATCGCGGCAGCCTCTCAGGAACAGGCTCTTGGGATCGGGCAGATCACCAGGGCAGTAGCTGAGCTGAATACACTCATGCAGACCAGTTCCTCCTCTGCCGAAGAAACCGCCTCAGCCAGTGAAGTGCTGAATGCTCAGGCCGAACGCATGAGAGAGATTGCTTATCAACTGATAACTATTGTCGGCGGATCTGCATCTGACGGTATGCTGCCGATCGACCGGAGACTGACCGGACTGAGCCCCTATGCTGGAATCCAGGGAATCAGGAGCAAGCATATTCAACATGAGAGAATGAGAAATAATCCCCATATCCTGAACTAATCAGGTTTAGTAAAGACAGTGGCCAGTGATCAGTGGTCAGTGAAAAACTGAAAACTGATAACTTCTTTTCCCAAGGAGAGCCCGCTGTGAGAATAGTACGCAGAGAGACAATATCCTGGAAGTCCACTATATCCCTGTTCGTCTCCCTCATCTCTTTGTGCATCCTGGTTCTTGCCCCATTTTTTCACCTCAGGGCAGGCATCTGCCAGGAGGCATCTTCCGACTCCTTTTTTTCCCAGGATATCGATGGCGACGGAATCGAAGATATCAATGACAACTGCATGTTCTCCTTTAACCCGGATCAGTTGGATAAAGACAGCGACAGCACCGGAGATGCCTGTGATGAGTCACCCTGCGGAGTCGATCCTGGCAGCACGATTCCTTCGATCATACCGGAAGTCGAAACCTGTGACCTGCCCGGAGGAGAAGCCGTTATCGCTATCAGGGCCAGCCGGGAGGTGGATATTTCCTCCTGGACCATGATCCTGTACTATGACCGTCCGGATATCATCTCCTTTCAGGGATTATCCAAAGGAGAGCTCACCGGCGGCGAGGCGTATTCCCTTGGAGCGGACAGTTATGCCGTTGGTGATCTTGGCAAAGTGGTCATAACCGGCCAGGCACCGCTTCTGACTGTCGGCCAGGGGATTATCTGTTATGTCCGGTTCGCTGTTCTGGCTGAATCCCCGGATGGGGCGCTCATTCACCTTGCCTTTGCCGATGGCGATAATACCCTGCGCTGTGCCTCCAGCCTGGATGCTGTCGTGATTCCCAGGGAGCCGGCCCCTGATTCCGACAGGGACGGGGTTGCGGATGAAACTGACAATTGCCCGGCCATGGCGAATCCGGATCAGGCAGACCATGACGGAGACGGTGTGGGAGATCAGTGCGACAACTGCCCCAATCTGCCCAATCCAGACCAGCTCGATCAGGATGGGGACGGCATTGGAGACTCCTGCGATAACTGTATCCTGACTTTCAACCCCGATCAGGGGGATACCGATGGCGATGGTTTTGGAAATCCCTGTGATAACTGTCCGGCACTGGCGAATCCGGCTCAGGGGGATACTGATGCGGATGGAGTGGGTGATTTCTGCGACAATTGCCCGGTGGAACCCAATCGGGACCAGGCCGATGGGAACGGGAACGGCATCGGCGATGCCTGTGAGGAGTGCCCTGATGCCGATTACGACTCGGTCTGCGACCTGGGGGACAACTGCCCGGCGGTCTCCAATCCTGACCAGATGGACTGGGACAGGGATGGCAGGGGAGATGTCTGCGATACCCCCCCTGCCCTGCTCTGCCCTGACAATCTCACGGTTGAGGCCGAGCAACCGGAGGGAGTAGCAGTTAGTCAGGGCGATATAGCCCGTTTCCTTCTCTCCGTCGAGGTTTTTGGCCAGGAAGGAACCAGGCTGACTCACGATGCCCCCGACCTGTTCGGGATCGGGACCACGACCGTAACCTTTACCGCCACCGATCCCAGCGGCGGCATGGCAACCTGCCAGGCTCAGGTTATGGTGCAGGATACCGAGCCGCCCCGAATAACCTGTCCGGGCGATATTACCGTCGAGGCCCTGTCGCCTCAAGGGGCTCTGGCCACGGACCCGGATATCCAGGTTTTTTTGCATGGGGCATCTGCTGTCGATGCCACCGGCGAACCACAGGTGGAAGCTGCTTCATCGGCCCAGGTTTTTCCTCTGGGAACAACCCCGGTAACTTTTATCGCCAGGGATGATTACGGCCATGAATCATCCTGCGAGGCGCAGGTGATTGTGCAGGACACCACCCCGCCTGTCCTCAGACTGCCGGAGGATATTACCGTAAATCAGGAACAGCCCGATGGCACTCCGGCTTCCAGCGCTCCGATTGCCGCCTTTCTGTCCGGGGCCTCGGCCATTGATCTTGCTGATCCTGCGGTCTCGATCAGCGTTATATCTGCGGTACCGCAGGTTTTTCCCCTGGGAAAGACGGCAGTTACCTTCAAGGCCATTGACCGCTCCGGCAATGCTGCCGAAGGCTGGGCCATAGTCAAGGTGGTTCCGGCTGTCCTGACCCTGACCATCACTGCCGATACCACCCTGTCGGCTGACAACCGGCTCTATGATCGTCACAATCTGATTGTTGACGGCTGCTCCCTGATTATCCAGGGAGAACATGAGCTTGCCGGTCTGACTCTTCGCCGTGGAGCCAGGGTTTCCCACCAGCCCGCAGATTCTGCAGGGCTCAATCTCTGGATCAGCGAGCTGCTCGACATCGATTCGACAAGCCGGATTGCTGCCGACGGCCTGGGCCTTCCCGGAGCAAAGGCCGCAGGCAACGAGAATAACTCGTACGGTCAGGCCATTGACCCCAATACCCTGGCTGTCAAGCAAGAGGGCAATGCTCCCCGCATTGGAGGAAGCTATGGCGGACTCGGAGGCAGGGGAACTCTCCTTCAGCCATTTACGGGCGGGTACGGGAATTTTATCAATCCCACCCTGCCGGGGAGCGGCGGAGGTGGTGACGGTGAGCGGGGAGGAGGCGGCGGCGGCGGGATTATCCGCATCCTGGCCCGGCGGATTCAGCTCGACGGACGGATCTCGGCCAATGGCGAGCCAGCCCGTCCGGAGGGCGGTGCCGGGAGCGGCGGATCGATTTACCTCGAGGCGGACTCCCTGGCTGGCTCCGGGACCGTCGAGGCCAATGGCGGCAGCAACCAGGTGGATGGGATCTCCGGCTGCGGCGGAGGGGGAAGAATAGCCCTGCATGTATCGAACCTCTCCCTGCCTGATCAGGCATATCGAGCCTGCGGAGGAAAGTGCCAGGAAAATTCAGGACTGAATGGCTCTGCCGGAACCATATATCTTGAAACCGGGCAGGCAGAGCAAAACACCAATAGTGCGGCCAGAAGCCGCACCAATAAGCGATTCCTCGATGAGCGGCCAGCCTCCGGCATCCTGATCGTGGATAATCGATCGATTATCAGTCCGAATACCACGCCGGTTCTCGCTCCCACGGGGCGGACCGGGAGCATTGCTCTTTTCAGGATCATAGTTCAAAACGGCGGTTCCCTGGAAATCCCGGCAGGGATCCAGATGACAGTGGATGAGGAAATCAGCGTGCAGGAGAATTCCGGACTGTCAGTCCAGAAAGGAAGCACTCTCTCGGCCACCCGGGTCAGGGTGGAAGGTCGATCCTGCCTTCTGGTCCAGGACGGAAGCGACGTGGCAATCGACACCATGTCAGTCAGCCGGGATTCATCCTTAAGCCCGCAAAGCCTGAAAAACATCAGACTGCCTTCCCTCTTGCCTGAGTTCACCCTCCAGCCCGCCTCCGGCGAGGCTCCCCTGACGGTGCAGTTTATTGACCGCAGTCTCGGCTATATCACAAGCTGGCAGTGGGAATTCGGGGATGGAGAATCGAGCAGCCGGCAAAATCCAGTTCACACCTATACCAGCGCCGGTAGTTTTACCGTGACCCTGACGGTCAGCGGACCTGAAGAGACAAAATCCCTGGCCCGGCCTGATGCGGTTGTAACTACGGTCCATCCTTCCCCAGCCTCTACTGTCTGGTCCGGAGAGATCACCATCGATCATGATATACTCATCCCTGAAGATGAATCTCTGGTTATTCAGCCGGGGAGCGTGGTCCGCTGCCTCGGCAACTTCGGCCTGACCGTCCGCGGTCCCCTGTGCTCAATCGGCAGGCCAGACAGCCCGATCCTGTTCACCTCTTCTGAAAATACCTGGAAGGGATTGACCATCACCTCTTCGGAAACCTCCATCCAGCACTGCCGGTTCGAAAAGGTACGGGCAGATGGTCGGTCCGCTCTGACCGTGAAAAATGCCGCCCCGTTTGTGGCCGATAATCTTTTCCGGCACAACAGCATCGGCCTGGCACTCGAAAACAGCGGCGGCAGGTACGTACACAATACCCTGGTGGAAAACAGCCTGGCCGCCATCTGGCTCGATAACTCAATATCCTCCGGCCCGCTGACCATTCGCCGGAACCTGATAGCTCAGAACGGCACCGGCATTCTCATTGTGCACACTGACCAGAATATCAGCCTGACTGAAAATAACTTCCAGGCCCAGGCAGACTACCACCTGCAAAACCTCTCGGCCACGAATATATCGGTACCGGACAACTGGTGGAGTCAGCGGCCTTTGACCTCGACCCGGGCCGCTTCGGACCAGGTTGCCGGGATCGCCGGTCTGATCTATGATTACCAGGAGAATGCCCAATGCGGACAGGTAATATATCAACCCTTCCTTCAGACACCGCACCTGGCCGCACCGATACCGTATGTTTCCGGCATTCTCTTTCTGCCTGCCGAATCAGGCGCTGCCCTGAGCTGGGAACCTCTGGCAGCGTCGGATATTCAAGGCTACCGCCTCTATATCCAGGCCAGTGGGACCGGCGATGATCCGGATTTTCGTCTGCTTCAGGAAGTCAAGGGGAAGACCTCGGCTACCCTCCCCGGATTTTTCCCTGATCGCCGATATGCCGTAACTGCCTATGACCGGGAGGGAAACGAAAGCCGCTGCGCCATACTGCCCCCAATCCCGACCGGCTTTTCGGTGCTGTCCGCCGGTGAGGGCATCCGGATCCTGTTTGATCAAGATCGGGAATCCGATCTTATCGGCTACTGGCTCTCCTATGGCACCGTGAAAGACAGGATTGGATCAAACCTGAATCCTCTGACCAGCCGGAAAGTTTTCATAACGAGCGGGGAGATGTCCTCCTTCACGCTGGCCAATGATATTACCTGGTATCTTTCCCTCGCTGCCTGTGACCGGCTGGCAAACACGAGCTTTCCTACGGCAGCCCTGAGCTTTATCCATACGCCGTCGCAGGTCAGCTTTCAAAAAACCCTGGACGGCGGGACTGATCCCGGCCACTACCGGATGATTTCCATTCCGGTGCAGACTTCGAGCAACCAGATCACTCAACTGCTTGCCCCGATTCTGGGGGAATATAATCCCCATACCTGGAGGCTGTTCCGCTATGATCCTGACCGGAGGACATACCGGGAATTTCCGGACGTTTCCACCCTCTTCCCCGGTGAATCGGTCTGGATCATCAGCCGGGAAACGAAAACTATCAATTTTTCCGGCCAGACTGCCCCGACCACCGAAAATTTCCGGATTCCGTTGAAGCCAGGCTGGAACCAGATCGGGAACCCATTTCACTTTCCCGTCAGTTGGGAGGATATCTACCGGCTGAATGACAAAACCGTCCGAAACAGGCTCTACCAGTATCAGGCCCAGCCATCTTCTCCCTATGTCCTGGCCGATGTTCTGGTTGCAGGAGAAGGCTATTGGGTCAAGAATATTCTGAATCATGAAGCGGACCTGCTCATCCCTCCAATCTCACAGAAGCTGCCCGCAGCCAGGCTCAAAAGTGCGGAGGCCGTGCTTGGGTTGTCGGAGACCGATCTGCACGACCTTCCACCCCCTCCGCCGCAGGGATTCAGCCAGCATGACCGCAGGGGGACGGAACATAAGGCAGCATGCTTTCTGGAGTTCTGCAAGGCGGGATTTGGCAGCCGATTCTCTGTCTTGCTCTATTCCTGGATCATTCCTGTCCTTGGGAGCTATCTCAGCCTTGCCTTACTCCTGGCGCTGTATTGCCTCGGCCTGTTGCTCATTTTCGGCCCGCTGCTTTTCCTGGTCAGGCGGATCCATCTATTCCATCCCCCTCATCCTGCATTGAAACCTCCGGTGGAACTCCTGGCCCGGATACCGTTCCGCCCCGGTCTCATGCTTTTCCTCTGCTTTCTCCTGGCTTTCTTCGCCCTTCCCCTGTGGGCGGGCCAGGGTGATAATGCCCTGCAGCAGGGAATTCAAAAATTCCGGGACCAGCAGTACCAGGAAGCGGCTGCGCTGTTTCGGGAGGCCATTCAAGCCGACCCATCCGGACCGAAAAACCACCTTTACCTGGGGCTGACGTATTATCAGCAGGACATGCTGGACGAGGCCCAGGAAGAGATCAACAAGGCCCTGGCATTAGGCCCTGGTTCAGAATACGCCGAGTTGGCCAGAAAGTATCAGGAGATGATCAGGCAGAAGAAAAAAAAGCTCCTGCTCTCGCTTTCGGCTTCTCTCCAGTATGACGATAATGTCATTTTGACCCCCTACTCGTCCGAGGCAGAGCCGATTGACAGAGCGGACTGGAAAAACACCCTGGTTCTCACCAGCCGCATTCGCCCTTTTTTCAGCAGGCGCATCACCCCTCTCCTGGTTGGGTACGATTTTTATCAGGGCCTGAACCATGAGTTTCACGACTACAATATCCAGGGTCATATCGGTACCATCGCCTTCGGATACCGGAAAGCCCCCTGGCGGATGGAGTTCAAGTCTGCCCTCAACTACTTTTTCCTGGATAAAAGCGATTACCTGAGAGGGCAGGATACGAATTTACTCGTTGCCCTGGAGCGGAGCAGGAGCAGGCAGTACGAGATTTCAGGCAGTTATCAGGAGAAAATCTTTTTCAGCCAGGCAATCAAGGATGCTACCAGATATCAGCTCGGAATTCAGAAGGTTTGCCTGTCCAGGGATCGTAAGAAGCAATTCAGGCCGGGTTACAGCTATGGCCGGGAGACCGCAAACCCTGATTATCTCTCCTATCAGGAGCACGAGCTGTCGGCCAACTACCGCACCCCCTTCCTGTACCAGACTCAACTGAGTCTCAAGGGCAGTTATGTTATCAGAGATTATCTCCATCCCGACCCCTCCTGTGACTGGCGGGAAAGGAAGGATAACAAGAGGACGGTCAGCGGCACGGTAGTGAAAAAGCTTGGCGGGGAATATAACCTCTCCCTGCAATACAGCAGGACTGTCAACCACTCCAATCTCAACCATGAGGGACTGGATAAACGGTACCGGCGAAATCTGTATACCGTCGGTATTTCCAGGCAGTTTTGAAAATTTTCGAAGGAGATCTTCGGCTATGGCTGAATGTCAATCCCTGAACCGGAAATCAGGAGTAAGAGAAAAGAAAAGACAAGGACACCACTTTTATCAGGAGTCAGGAGCCAGGAGCCAGCAGTCAGGAGTGAGAAGTCAGAAGTCAGAAGCAAGCCTTTCACTGGCCACTGACCACTGGCCACTGACCACTGGAGACACAGAGACCCAGAGAAAAGCATGGGGAAAAGTCCCCGCTGAAAACCGGGTATCCGGATGGTTCATTTTATTTCTGGTGGCCGGTGTTTTGAGTGCAGCTTGCTGGTGCTTTGCCCCGTCGGTCCTGCATGCCGCCTCCATGCCGGTCGGAACCGTGGACCTGGTCGAGGGCGTGGCTTTTGTGCGGCATGAGCTTCAGCAGTCAGCAGCCCGGATCCAGGCAGGGGACAAGGTCTATCCCCGTGATGAGATCACCACGCGGAGCGGGGCCAAGGTCAAGATCACCTTTGTCACCCGTTCCACTATCCATCTAGGGGGAGACTCTCATCTGATTATCAAGTCGGTTCTGTACGCACCGCAAAAATCCCTGAACAGGTCATTCTTCAAACTCCCTGTCGGCAGGATCAGGGCTATAGTGGAAAAATTCAGCAGCCCTGACTCCAAATTCGAAGTGGAAACCAAAACCGCAGTCGCCGGTGTAGTAGGCACCAGAGAAATCATCGCCGCCGGACTGGATCCTGAAACCGGCCAGGATACCACTCAGACAGTGTGCGAAGAAGGGCAGGTTGCGGTCAGAAGCAGTGATCCGAAGATTCAGGGAGAGGTTGTCCTGGACCCTCTGGAACAGTCGTTTACCAGGGAAAACGAGGCACCGGAGGATAAGGTGAAAATCACCCGGGAGCAACTGGAAGAGATGATCCAGGAAACAACGATTACACCAGGAGGGAAGTCCCCGGACAAGGCTGATGATTCCCTGAAAAAGGAGGAAAAGAAAAAGGACGACAAGGCCGAGGTGAAGAACACCGGAGAAAAAAAAGATACCGGGGAGAAGAAGGACACCGGTGAAAAGAACAATACCGATGAAAAGAAGGCCGCCGGGGAGAAGAATGATACCGGGAAAAAGGAGGAAACAGCCGGAGCCGGGGAGAATAAGAAAGGCGAGCCATCTGTCAGGGGAGTGTTTATTCCTCCGGTCGGACAGGCTGTATTAACGCCAGGCGGCAGGGATGGCTCGGCAGCGGCAGGACAGGATGGACAGATGAAGAGCAGAGAGATGGGGACAGAGACCGGCACCGAACGCCAGCCACAGTCCAGACAGATTGACAATACTCCGGCAGAGCAGCATGGCCAGGGAGGAGGAGCCGGACTCGTTCAGACCACGGGAGAAGCCGCAGATGACAGCCAGGGGAAACCTTCCCCCGAAGAGAGGCAAAGTCCCGGGCCGGCGGTGAAAGATAACCAGGAACCGGATATGAGCGGCCGTTTCCTTGGGCCAGCAGCTTCGGAAGTAAAAATCCCGGAAAACAGCTCCATCCCGGACCGGGATAAGGAACTGCCGCCCGATCAGGACAAGGGACTTCCCGGCATACAAAACCCGCTGGTGGAACCGGATAACCTGAATGATACGCCCGGCAGCCGAACGCTGGATGATACCGACAATCCCCTTCCCCGTGGCCTCATGGGAGGCGATGCCGCAGGAGTGAGTGAGGACATTGGATCAGCGGAGAGTCTCGTTGGAAAAGATGATGGCTGGATACCCGATCCTCAAGTAGATCCTGGAACCAATCTGGGAATGAGCCCTGAAGAGGAAACGGAAATTCTCCCCCAGTCTTACGATAATATTATTGAAAAAATAACTGAGATTGAAGGAGATTTTCTCCAGACGATGGAAAAGCTCCCCGGTCCCCCTCCTCCGCCGGAATGAGGGCAGGAACCTATTCAGGAGAACTCACAGTATAATAATTTATCCATAGTTACCTTGATAAGGTGCAAACCTCTACTCCCTCGCCCCCCTCAAAGCCCCTCACCCCGCCCATCTCCCCTTCAGGGGCGAGGGAGAAAAGCGATTCTCTTCGATAAGACGCAAGGGTGGGGCGCTTTTTTGCCTCACCACTATCTCGTGATAACAGCCGGCCAGCTTGAAAAACTCCCTCTTACTCAATAAAATTATTCAATTTATTGAATATAGGTGTACAAATTATGCCCAAAATCAGCATTAACGTCGTTGATTCGCAGTTGGATAGCCGAAAAAAAGGATGGTTTTCCCAAATAGTTGACGCAGGGTAGGGTAATTTATTAGGTATGAGTGGGCGATCCAAGGAGAAATCCGGCATGAATGACCGGTCTTGAGCTGAAACCAGAGGTTGAACAGTATGGCCCCCAAGACCACCCTGCAAGCGGGAAAGAGGGAGTATGCGCATTTTAATTTTGACGGTTGGCTCTCAGGGCGATGTTATGCCTTATGTTGCCCTGGGACTGGGACTCCAGGCGGCTGGCCATGATGTTTCCCTGGCCACTCATGCCGCTTATCAGGCTTTGGTCAGGTATCACGGATTATCCTCTGCGGTTGTGGGAGGTGATCCCCGGGAGGTGTTTGCCGGTGAAGGGGGGCAGGCCCGGCTGGAAACCATTCGTGACCCGCTCCTGTTCATGAGGCTCTGTGTCCGGAATTTCCGGCCCTTTATCAGTGGCCTGCGGCTGCGCATAAAGCGGCTTCTGGATGATTCCTGGAAGGTATGTCAGGGAGCAGAAGCGATTATTTTCTCTCCGACCGCTAAAGCAGGCTACCATCTTGCCGAGAAACTGGGCGTGCCATGCTTTATGGCCCCGCTTCAGCCGATAAGCCGTACCCGTGCCTTTCCCAGTCTGCTGATGCCCCCAGGTCTTCGCCTGGGCGGTACCTTCAACCTGCTGACTCATATCCTGTTCGAACAATTCTTCTGGCAGCTCTTCCGGCAGCAGTTTAATCAATGGCGACAGGAAACCTTAAATCTTCCGCCGCTTACCTTGAGCAGCCCTTACAGCAGGCAAAAAAAGCAGCCGATCCCCTTTCTGTACGGCTACAGCCCCTCTGTAGTTCCCAAGCCGCCTGACTGGCCATCCTGGCTGCATGTTACCGGATACTGGTTTCTGGATTCCGCACCTGAATGGCAGCCTTCGGAAGACCTGGCCGCTTTTCTGGCCGAAGGCCCGCCGCCGGTTTATATCGGCTTTGGCAGCATGATCGACCGGAATGCCAAGTCAGTGACCCACATGGCTCTGGAAGCTCTGGTTCAATCCGGGCAGCGGGGTATCCTGCAGGCCGGGTGGACCGGCCTGGGTGAGACCGAACTGCCGGATGGAGTATTCAGGATCGAGACAAGCCCGCATGACTGGCTCTTTCCGCAAATGGCAGCCGTCGTGCATCATGGCGGTGCCGGCACGGTAGCTGCCGGCCTTCGGGCCGGGGTCCCTTCGATCATTACTCCGGCTATGGCTGACCAGCCATTCTGGGGGAAGCGGGTGGCTGAGCTTGGCGTAGGCCCAAACCCTATTCCCTACCGCAGACTGTCGGTAGAAAGACTGCTGGCTGCTATCCGCATCGCTACCGGGAACAAAGACATGCAGGAGCGGGCCGCTGCCCTGGGCAGGCGGATCCGGTCGGAAGATGGCGTAAACCGGGCGGTTTGCGCCTTCCATAGCCACCTGCCCCGGCCTCGGCGATAGAGAATTTCCCGTGATTATTCCGATCTTGACACAAGGGAGCCGCAGGCTCGGGTTTATGGTGTCACAACAGTTAGGTGAGGAGGTAGGTTATCGTGAGGAAATCGTTGGTAAAAGATATATCATGGTGCCTGGTTGCAGCCATGCTGATGATCGGCATTACACCCAAGGTCGAGGCCGGATTTTGCCCGTCGGAACTGACCGCTTCTTCAAGGTCGGTAACTTTTCAGGCCGAAAGAGATGTCCGGACCATTGACCTGCAAAAAATCCAGAAGGTTATCGAACAAAAAATGGTCAGAGAGCGGCTTGAGCAGCTCGGTTTCAGCCAGGAGGAAATTCAGGCCCGGTTAAGTCAGGCCGACGATCAGCAGATTCACCAGCTTGCCCTGAAACTGGATGAATTGGAGGTTGGCGGCAATGGCCTGGAAACCGTGCTTCTTGTCCTCATTATCGCTATCCTGGTGGTCATTCTGCTTCATCTTACCGGCCATAAGGTCATTGTTACTCAAAGGTAGGGGCATGGTCAGGTGAAGAGAAACACGATGGATGCTTTAACTTTCCGGAGTCATCAATCAGCGGCTATCCTGATATTCTCAGTCTGGCTGCTCCTTAACTCGTGTGCCGGTATTCGGGAGGCATCCCTCACAACATCCCCCCGGTCTTCCTGCCTGATCGCAGGGGTCCCCTTTTACCGGCAAAAGGCTCATCAGTGCGGTCCGGCATCCCTGGCCGGGGTTTTGAATTACTGGGGGGTGAATGTTCTGCCCAGAGACATCGCCCGGGAAATATACAGTGAATCAGCCGGGGGGACACTGGGTATCGATATGGCTCTTTACGCCAGGAGAAGGTCGCTGCAAGCCTGCCAGTACCGCAGCAGCCCCGACGACCTGAAACAGCGCCTGGGTTCCGGCTGCCCCATGATCGTTATGGTTGATAACGGCTTTTGGGCTTTTCAGCAGAACCACTTTATGGTCATCGTCGGCTACGATGAAAACCATATCATCGCCAATTCAGGGGATGACCGGCACAAATCCGTGCCTCTTCAACAATTTATGAAAGCCTGGGAGAGAACTAACTTCTGGGCTCTGCTCATAACTCCTGAACGGTAAGGAGTCGGATGGAACCACAGAGGCATACAGATGCAGGGGAAAACACTAAATCAAACCTTGTGACTGCCTGCGGCCTCTGCCTGCTGCTGTTTCTCTATGGCTGTGCCTGCTGGCCAAGAATTATTATCCTGGAAGATCCGCTCACTCCGAAGGAGCATTTGAGCCTTGGCCTGGCTTACGAGAAAAACGGCGAGTTTGACCAGGCCATCAGAGAATACCGGCTGGCAGCCCGCAAGCTCCCCATTGCCTGTCTTTATCTTGGTAATGTATATTTTCAAAAGAATGAGTTTGCTGAATCGAAAAAATACTATCTGACGGCGATCCGCAAGGATCCGGGCCTGGCTGATGCGTACAACAACCTTGCCTGGCTGTACGCCGTCAAGGGTGAAGCCCTCGACCAGGCTGAGAGACTTGCTCTCAGAGCGCTGGAACTACGGCCTGAAAGGAGTACTGTCTACCAGGACACCCTGAACAGGATCAGAGAGCTCAGGAAATAGAAATCATCATGCCCAAGATCACTCTAATTCTTCTGTTTGAGTATTTCGACGAGCAGTTGAGTCATGTTATCAAGACGGGAAGAAATTTCCTGTCTAAATTGGCCTATTTCCTGTCTTACTTGTCCGATTTGAGTATCAATCTTCTGGTTTACTTGTCCGATTTCAGTATCAATCTTTTGCCCCAAGGTATCGATTCGCTGGTTAAGGTAGCGGAAATCTTCCTCTCTTTTTTGCTTAAGCTCCCCTACATCTGTTTTTAATTCAGCTACATCTGCCTTAATTTCCGCGCTTCGTTCTTCAAGTACCTCATAGATTACTTCCAGGGATACTTTCTTGACTGCATTCTTGACCATCTCTTTTGGTATTTTGATTTTGGGTAACATTTTGATGCCGCCTTGAGTGGTTCGGTTTCGCTCTTAATAAATCCACCAAGATATTCTCTCAAAAACATAACTACGCCCTATGCTGTCTTTCGCATATGTTGGGGGAGATTCTAGCCCGTACTTCTTTAATTTACACCTATCGTTATAACCGGTCAAGCAGACAATTCACCATCCCGAATATATCTGCAGATTTGTTCAAGGCAGTGATTCAAGTCACTCCCCTTTCAGTCCTCCCGAAACCAAAACCGTCCCTCCACAGGGTCATGATCCGAGGCACGGCGGGTAGTGCTGGCATCCTCGCTCAATTCGAAGGGGAAAGCGGCATTGAAGTGCAGGATATCCACCGCCGCGAAAAGCTTCAGCAAAGCCGGGCTGACCAGGATATGGTCGAGCATCTGGGCAACCTCATTGTGGATAAAAGTAAAGGCATGCTCCTCTTCTTTCTTTAAGGTTATCAGATCGGTGAGCGGGACCTCTCCTGCTCCACCTTCGAGAATGGCCAGGGGGAATTCAGCTCCCTCGTTCCGCTTGCCGAATTGCGTGTCGTTGAAATCTCCGGCAACCATGACCAGGGCATCAGGGTCGCGGTCGAGAATGGAATTCACAAAACTGCGGACTACTCTGGCCTGAGCTTTCCGCTGGGTCTCGGTGATCCGGACTGATAAGCCATCAAAACCGCTGAGTATGTCATCCCCCAGCATGCTCTTGAAATGGTTGCCGATGATAGTCACCTGCTTCCCCCTGATCATGAAAACGCCCACAATCGGCTCTCTGCCCGGACTGGGACTGGCCAAACCAAAGGCCGCGTTCACCTGGGGGCCGGAAAGCTGGAAGGCTTCGAGCAGCTCCACGCGGGAGGAATCCCACAAAAAGCCAACCTCAAGGCCCCGCTTGTCACTGGTTTTGAATGAAGTGGCCCGGTAGACTGTCCCTGCGGCAGCATTCACCCGATCGCCGAGGTTTTGCAGGATTCTGTCACCCCCTACCTCCTGAACGATAATAATCTCAGGCCGTCTGAGCTCCAGGCGGATGGCCAGGGCCAGCTTGTTCAATTTGATTTCGAGCCGCTCCGGGGTTAAACAACCCCAGCCATCTCCTCCACCAGCCGGATTAGTGTCCGGCAGCGAAAAAAGGTTTTCAGCATTAAAGGTAGTAATTACGGTATCTCCCTCTGGTCCTGAGCGCTTGCTGGCTGGCAGGCGGAGCAGATGATCGGATTTAAACCCATTTAACATATTCGCAGTCCTCCCTCATCGGTCAAGTAATCATACGGATACTCTCATCCCCCCTGTAAGCCATGGATAATATAACTAGAATACACCAAGATAGTTAATTTCACAACCTGTTATCGTGGTCAATACAACCTTTCGGTAAATCAATCTGTATAACTAGTTGGAATGGCACTTACATAAGCTAAGCTTATAATATAGAGAGAACACAAAGCGCACAGGGGAAAACGATCTCCCGCAGAGACGCAGAGGCGCAGAGAGCAACCAATCCGGCAAGGGCCTGATGAAAGTCGGGATATCCCGATGTGTCAACGGCATGGAAGCAAGCAAAAAGTAAAAAAGCACAAGGAGGAACTTATTTTACTTTTACTTTTCAATGATATCCTCTGCGTCTCAGCGTCTCTGCGGGAAAATTACTAATTCTTATGTAAGTGCCATTCTAACTAGTTGCAAATAAACAACGTATTACCTATTTCTCTGTTGACAGCGCAGTATCTTTGATATACAAAATAAAAAGGCGTCGAGCAATCGAATACCAGTTACCACAAGAGAGAGTACATAAGCCTTCAGGATTGAAAAGCAATATTCCCCGCAGGGCTGTCCGAAAAAGGAGATATGAATGGGCTGTGTACTGTACTGTCGTATTCAGATTCCACGAGGAGGCTGCGGGTAACAGGGAAGCGGGGGAAAGAAAAAAGGGGCCGGCGCGGGTGATCTCTCCTGCTGCGCTCCGGAGGTCAAAGAGGTTGGCTGGAAGACAAATAAGCGTCACTGATGAAGTGGATCTTTTGCTCAATGTGATGCCCCCGCGCATTCGCAAGGCAATTGAATCCAAGGAGCATGGAGACCTTTTGCTTGAAATTGTAATCGACCTGGGCAGACCTCCTGAGATGAGGTTTCTGGACCATGTGGAGGAACTGCTGGTTGAGAATATTTCCCGGGAAGACATTGACTATGTCGTTTCGGGTGTCGGAAAATTCGGAGAGGACAACCGGGCAGGCATCGAGCGGACCCTGCATCGCATCTCGGCTATCCGCAACCGGGCAGGGGTGATTATCGGCCTTACCTGCCGGGTCGGGCGGGCTGTGTTCGGCACGGTGGATATTGTACAGGATGTGATCAAGAGCGGCGAGTCCCTTTTGGTCCTTGGCCGCCCCGGTGTAGGCAAGACCACGATTTTACGGGAGGCGGCCAGAGTGCTGGCCGATGATCTGGGCAAGCGGGTGGTCATTGTCGATACCTCCAACGAAATAGCCGGTGACGGCGATATTCCTCACCCCGGCATAGGCCGGGCGCGCCGCATGCAGGTCCCCTCCCCTGAGCGCCAGCATGCGCTCATGATCGAGGCGGTGGAAAACCACATGCCCGAAGTTGTGGTGATCGACGAGATCAGCACCGAAGCGGAAGCGATGGCTGCCAGGACAATTGCCGAGCGGGGCGTACAGCTCATTGCCACTGCTCATGGGAATGCTCTGGGCAATTTGCTGCAAAACCCCACCCTCTCCGACCTGGTCGGAGGAATCCAGGCGGTCACGCTCTCCGATGAGGAGGCAAGACGCCGCCACACTCAGAAAACGGTGCTTGAGCGGAAAGCTCCGCCGACCTTCGATGTTCTGATCGAGATTCAGGATAAGGACAAACTGGCCGTATACCATGACGTAGCCGCAATGGTCGATGATTTCCTGCGGGGAGTGCCCATCCAGCCGGAACTGCGGGTGCGCAGGGAGGATGGCGAAATCGAGATTATCCAGCCCGCAATTCAGCCGGAACCCCCTGCACCGATTCCCTTTCAGCAGGGCGGAATGGCCGCCCAGCAGGCAGCGGGCATGGCCGGTTATCATCTGCCGAAAAACGTGCGGATTTATCCTTATGCCGTAAGCCGGAGCAGGCTGCTGAAGGCCATTAACAAGTTCAGGCTGCCTGCCACCGTGGTCAGCAGCCTTGACGAGGCTGACCTGGTCCTGATCCTGAAGTCGCCCAAAAGAGTCCAGCCCAAGCGCCTTCGCGAAGCCCAGGCACGCGGTTTGCCCATCCACATAATTAAAAATAATACCCTGACTCAGATTGAAAATTTCCTGCGTTCGACCTTCACGGATGGTGATGGACATCCGGGAGAGGAAGGGGATGCCCTGCAGGAGGCTGAAGCAGCCATCAATGAAGTCATGGAGCACGGGCATCCGGTAGAGCTCGCGCCGCAGAGCAGCTACGTGCGCCGGTTGCAGCACCAGCTTGCCGAGCGATCCGGCCTTCCCTCGGAGAGCAAGGGAAGAGAGCCCTATCGGCGGGTGGTAATTTATCCCTTATAATGGCATAAAAAAAGGGCCAGGTCTTGACAGGTGATATGTCCTATGAGACCTGACCCCTTCTCTGTTTATAAAAACCAGCCTTCTCAGCTACTTACAACAGAAGATCGGTGGGAGTCAATAGTGAGCTTAACGTGGGAGTGGGAAGCAATGGAGTGGCTGGGTAGCTTGAATATACGGCCAGATATTCCCAGTTGGCTGCCGGGACCTCCTGTAAGAGCCACCAGACCGGTGTAGGTGCAAGAGTGGAGTATGCAGGCGGTAGAGTAATGGTTAAGGGCAGATGAGTGATGGTACTTATTAAAATATCGGGCGGCCAAAGATCGACACCCGTATAGGGATCATAATAAGCCATGCCAAGCGAAGTATTGTACAGCAGCCAGGGATATCCCAGCGAGGGATGCCAGGTCAGTCCAGGCTGGACAGGCAGAACCGTCGAAGGAGTAAGGCTGCTGACCAGGGGTGTCGGCAGACCAGTGGCAGGATCAGTCGGAGAAAGTACCGGCGACCAGAGCGGCCACAGGGTATTGTACGGTGGCATGGCAGCCCAGTTCTGGACACTGGTTGTCGTGGGAATGATCTGAGCTTCGACTGCTGAACACAGAAGCAGTCCGCTCAAGATCACGGCAGATAATAACCAGATATGATGCTGTAAGATCCTTTTGGTAGTCATTGCTGTTCCTCCTTATTGTAAAAAATCTATAAATGTTGGTCCTTACTTTTTCCTTGAGCCTTGAACATTCGTCGCCACTTCTCATGATCCTGTGAGGGTGAATACCTTCTGGATGGTCTACTCTCAATCTATGTAAGATATAGGTGTAAAAGTTGCAATGATAGACGATGGGATTACTCAGGGTCTTACGGATTTACCTTCCGAAACCGTGGCCATAGCACATGGCCATAGCACACATTTCGCACCCCAGTGCGGTCTTTATTACAGGCTGGCTTTAGCTTTATCTATAGGAGGGAGAGAATCCTTAATCCTTCCACTGCTTGGTAGTGTTTTCTGTTGTTGGTAAGAAGCGTGAGATTATACGAAAGGCAAGTCGAGGCAATCAAAAGTCAAAATCACCAATCATCCTTTTTGCCTTCCGTAATCTTCCTCTCTCTTTGCCAAAGAGCTTACAAGTTTCATTTTCAATCCCAAGGATTGAAATATCAGCCAAAAAGTCATTTAAAGCTTTTTCATCAGTGCCTGGATCTATTGAATAACAGACGCCTTCATAAAGCTCCGCCAAAGAAATTACGCTCATTGCTAATCCTTCTTTCTTCAGCGACTTAAGTTTTTCCACAATCCCTTTATGCCCATTCAAATGATGAATAACTCAGTCAGTATCAACAAGATAAGATATTTTCATAATTTTGGTTCTTCTCGAGTGGAAAGAAGACGATCAGCATAGATATTTTTTATTAATTTTTCAGCGTCAATTGTGTCCTTCCACGCTCCGGCTGCTTTTTCAAAAGCATCCTCCTGAGATTTAGAGGGAATATCTATAATAGTGATAATGATTTCCTTTCCTTCAGCAATATCGATTTTCTCCATTGGTTCAATGACTCCTTTGGAGAATTTTGCTCTCACGGTTTTTACCACTTTTAACCCTCCTCTTGATTTTGGTTGTTGGATTACAGCCTCTCATACATTGTTTTCCAGTTTAGAACGGATAGGATGTACTGTCAAGGATCATGTTCCTGTCTCCTGACTGTCTGTTTTTCATTTTTCGTCTTGAGTGCTGCCGGGGTTTCATGATATCCTGAGGCCGGTGAATCTTACAGGTTGCTGCGCTGTAATCGGCCCCACACATGCCAGGCGCACGGCAAACATAATCAGCAAGGAGAGAAAGGGAGATGCTCCGAATTGAGGATCTGCAGGTTAAGGTAGGCGATAAAAAAATCCTGGAACACATTGACCTGGAAATTCATGCAGGTGAGACCCATATCCTGTTTGGGCCGAACGGGTCAGGCAAGACATCGCTGCTGATGACCATTATGGGGTATCCGCAGTATAAGATCATTGGCGGGAAGATTTTTTTCAAGGGAGAGGATATCACCCATATGCCGGTCAATGAGCGGGCCAGGCTGGGCATTGGCATCTCCTACCAGCGTCCGCCGACTATTCACGGCCTGAAGACCAGACAGATGGTTCAGATCTGCGGCCGGGACAGGAAGGTTGATCCGGAGGAACTGGCCAGGCGGGTGAATTTTTCCGAGTTCCTTGACCGCGATGTCAATGCCGGATTCTCCGGGGGTGAAATCAAGCGCTCGGAGCTCCTTCAACTTTTGGCTCAGGATGCCGATCTTTTACTCTTTGACGAGCCGGAGTCAGGGGTTGACCTTGAGAATATCCCCTTGATCGGCCGCACAATCAGCCAACTGCTCCAGCACGATGTAAAAGCGGCCCCCGGCAAGTCGCTGAAGGAACTGCGCCAGGAGCGAAGCAAAATGGGTTTGATCATTACTCACACCGGATTTATTCTCGACTATGTCACTGCTGACAAAGGGCAGGTTCTTTTCTCGGGGGTGCTGACCTGTGCCAGCAATCCACGGGAGATTTTCAAGTGTATCAGTGAAGTCGGATATGAGGAGTGTATCAGATGCACGATTTAGATGACAAGGCCTTGCAGGCAAAAGAGAAAAAAGCTGAGTTTGGCCAGGACATTGATCTCGATTCCTTTAGGCCGGAACCTTCTTCTGCCGGCCTCCGGATGGATTCTTCCGATCTTTCCGAGGCGGATAAAGAGCGGATGGTTCTTGCCGGAATCGATGTCAGCGGAGCTGGAGCGTCAGGTACCTTCCTCCAGAAAAACAGTTCGGTGCTGGAATCTCTCTCCCGGCAGGATGGGCTGCAAGTGATGCCGATCAGGGAAGCCCTGGAGCGCCACCCCTGGGTTCACGATTACTACTGGAAGCTGATGCCGGTCGATACCGACAAATACACTGCCCGCACCCGGCTCGACCTGCATAACGGCTATGTCATCAGGGCTCTGCCCGGCAGCAAGGTTACCTTTCCGGTTCAGGCCTGCATGTATCTGGACAGGGAAGGTGCCAGCCAGCACGTCCATAACCTGGTTATCGCCGAAGAGGGATCGGAGCTTCATATTGTCGCCGGCTGCGCTACAGCCGGTCATGTGCGCCGGGCGCTTCATATCGGCATCTCCGAATTTTATGTCAAAAAAAAGGCCAGGCTGAGCTTTACCATGATCCATACCTGGGCCGAAGAGATCGTGGTCCGGCCACGATCTGTTGGCAGAGTCGAAGAAGAGGGGCTGTTTATCAGTAACTATATTTGCCTGATGCCGGTCAGGTCCATTCAGATGAACCCCACCACCTACCTGACTGGAAAAGGGGCCGTGGCCCGCTTCTACAGCCTGCTGGTGGGCAGCCCGGGGTCGGAGATAGATGTCGGCGGCAGGGTTTTCCTGCAGGAGCCCGACACCAGGGCCGAGATTATTTCCCGGGCTATCACCAACGGCGGAACCATCATTTCCCGTGGCGACCTGATCGGTGAGGTGCCCGGCGTGAAAGCACACCTGGAGTGCCGGGGGCTCATCCTGAAGGGAGGATCCATGCGTGCCATTCCAGAGCTGGAAGGAAGGGCCGATGGCGTGGAAATGTCCCACGAGGCGGCAGTAGGCAAAATTGCCCAGGAGGAAATCCTCTACCTCATGTCCCGCGGCCTGAGCGAGGATGAAGCCACTTCCACGATTGTCCGGGGGTTCCTGAATGTTGACATCCCCGATCTGCCGCCCCAGCTCAAGACGGAGATTGACCGGGCTGTAGGGCTCAGTGATAAGGAGATGATGTAACATAACTACTCAGGTTCAAAGGGGCAAAGGCACAGAGGCACAAAGTTACTTTTGCTTCTGTGCTGCTTAACTTCCCGATTACATTGCTCAGCATTCATTGTATCCTCTCTGCCCCTGTGTGCCTTTGTGCCTCAGTAGTTACATTTGCCTTAAGGTAGCTTTGCGCCTCTGTGCCTTTGCCCCTCTCTGAACCTCACATCTAACTGCCGCTCTTTACAACCGTAATCGAAAGCCAACCATAATCGTCAATTGAATTTGGGATTGTCCCAATCTTAAGGTGTTCTTTTGATAGTCGTCCAATTGCTCCTGTGGCTGATGCTGTCAATAATTTGAAATCCATAAGTATTCCGTTTTCTAACTCCTGATTCAGCAAGATACGGGTTTAAAATCCCGGCGCGGAGGGTACTATCCGTTACACAGCGCGGGAATTACGCGGCTGGTTAAATAATAGCCCCCCTCACCTCAGCCCTCTCCCCCCAAAGGGGGGCGAGGGAGTGGAGGATGGCTATCCCCCATGAGAAAGGCAGCGACTACATGTATTCGATAGTCGCTAACGGAAGAGGGTGGGGCTGCTTTTTTGCCCCACCAAATACCGCACGAGATCCCTTTGTCGAGCCTAACTGGCCGCGGATTTATCGCGACGTGTACTTATAGCAGCGATTTTCCCCTCGCCCCTTCGAGGAGGGGGTTGGGGTGAGGGAGTGCTTTTGGTCTGCTAATTCCCCCGTCGTGTACTGAGCTCGATAGCAAAGGCGTTTGAGAGCTGACGGCTTACAATCCAAACAATTTTCATTCTGGAGGGTTTTTGAAATGTTTTCAAAGAAGGTGAGCTCGATATTCCTGATTATCATGGCTGTATTGTTTTGGTTACTGTCACTCTCCTCAGTTTGTGCCCAGGGATTTTTAGGGATTCAACCCCTGGCTCTGGGGCTGGGGCTGCCTTATGCACCAGGAGCTTATGGGGCTGGCCCATATTGGGGAGCTACCGGGCTGGTAAATCCATTTCAAAGCCCTGTCGTAAGTCCGTATTGGCCCCCTTCCTACTCCCAATATCCAGGTCAATCTTCCATAGGTTATCCGATGGGTTATTCAACCTACCCAACTTATCCAGGTTATCCGACCACTGGTTATCCAACCTACCCACCTTACACGGGTTATCCGACCTACCCAACTTATCCGAGTTATCCGACCACTGGTTATCCAACCTACCCAACCTACACGGGTTATCCGACCTACCCAACTTATCCGAGTTATCCGACCACTGGTTATCCAACCTACCCAACCTACACGGGTTATCCAGGCTATCCGGGTTCCGGCGGCTATGTGCCATCGACTCCCTATTATCAGTACGCTGATATAATGATAGACCATAATGCTGATGGGAAAGTGGTGAAAATCGACAAAGGAAAAACCTTGGGCATAACGCTGCCTTCAAACTATGCAACCGGCTATCAATGGGTACTCGATACTGCTTCCTTGAATACCACGGTAGCTCAGAAAAAAAGCTCGCAGTTTTTGACACCTGCCGGCACGATGGTGGGAACTGGCGGATCCGAGCAGTGGGTCTTCAATACTGTAGGTGTGGGAATCACGACAATCAGATTAGAATATCGCCGCTACTGGGAAACTTTTGCAACAGATACCTTTGAGATTGAGGTTGATGTCCAATAACCCACGGGGAGAAGAGGAGAGGAGGCTCTCTCTACTGCAAGATGGGAAAACATTCGCTGCTCAGCCGTAAAAAGAGCTTTGCGCACGACTGATCGGCCAGTGTCTGGGCATTGTACTCAGGTTTCCGGTGGAGGAAGGAGGCTATCCAGGCTCAGCTTGCCAGGAGAGTACGTTGTCAAGGCACTGACGATAAATCAGGGCCATGCGCATGCGGCTGAGCGTCCCCGTTTTTATCAGGATAGCGATGGCTTCCTGAGTGGTCTGTAAGCGTTCTCCAGCCCAGGGGAACCTGTCGGAGAATTGCCATACTGGATAGCGTCCAGAATTTAGCCAGCTCAATCCACAGCAACCATGACACTGGTCGATTTAATAATAGCATAAACTTCCTTGCCTTCCCGAAGATCCAGATTTTCTGCAGATGCCTTGGTGATTATAGAAACAAGATTGCTTCCTCCCGGCAATTCGATCGTAATTTCCGAATTAACCACGCCGTGAGAAATATGGCTTATTTTACCTTTCAAGACGTTACGGGCACTGATCTTCATGTACCTCACTCCTTTCCTGATGATGGGTGGATAAAGCCGTTTGAAGGTTCATTAACCATGTTTTTTATCGGATTGAGCATAAAAAAGGTACCAAAAGAAAACCAGAGGAAGTCATACCAGGCCGGCACGGGGATACTCTCAGCAACCATGAGACTTCGCACGCCAAGGCCAAAAAGGGTTATTGGCAAAATGATTTTGAGGTCTGCTCCCCCGACCTTTTTCAACCGTTCATTCAGTGCCCCTGAGCATTCCGAGATTTTACTGGCCAGCGGAACATCCGAACCGGATGAAACGCCGGGCGAGGCCAGAGAGGTTTTCAGTTGTTCAAGGTTAACCTCCGGAAAAAGACTGGTGAAAGCACTCAAAAGAGGGAACAGGGAGCCGGGAAGACGAATCTCCTGGGGATCATAGAGCAGCAGGACACTGCCGGTAACCGGATTTACCTCGACCCGCTGGATTGATTTGATGGCAGAAAGCCGATCTCGTATTCTGGCTTCAAAGGCCGGATCCTGTTTTATTCGAGGCACTTTGAAGCGTACTCTGCCGGGAATAGCATGAACAGCCCTGATTTCTCCATTACCCATTATTGTAAGCTCCTTTGATAAACGGCTCCTACTTCTGTTGCTCTGATATTCCTGCCAGGTATGCCTGCCCAGCCACTCCCGACGGAGCAGCTTCTGAAGTACCTGCTTGACCGGCAATAGCTGCGGCGGCAGCACCTGCTGCAGCCGTTTGACCAGCCACAGTTGCCGGAGCTGTAGCTGAGGCTGCCTCTGCCTTGATCTCGGCTACAAGATCGCTGAACTGCTCCCTGACTTCAGCAGTTGCTTCCTTGACTTTGTCACCGAGGACAAGACCTGTTTTAATCACCGATTTGGCCAGTGGCCGAAGCGCGGTTCCCAGCACGGGCAGAATAACAGGTGCAGCCAGTGCAGCACCCACGCCGACCAAAATACCCGGAATCCATCCTTTGGAAATGTCCTTGAACACTGCCATACGAAGCACCCTCCTTGAGGCCAGATTGCCTGGTTATAATTAGGTTGCTGTTGATGAGTTGCGGGCTGAAAATTACGTGGCTCATGGTCAGTAGCTGCAACTTCCCTGAAAAAATATGATGCATCTGCCTTTCTATCAAAGATCGGCACGATAACCTCGTCAGTTAAGGAAAAATATCGGTGTTACAATAGCAGAATCAATACCAAAAGTCAAGTCAAAATTTAATGATATTTATCCATATTGCTCAATATAGTACTCACTACCGGACACATTTTCATAATCTAGCCTCATGCGGTCGTTGGGGTCTAGAACGCCCTGGTATTAGAGGGGTAACCCTGCGGGCCATAGTAAAAGGGTAGATTGACTTTCCTCCTGGAAAGAGTGGTATTTTTTCTGCTGGAAATGGGTCTGCTATGCGCGCTCCTATTCTCGGAGCTTGTCTGGTGACTGGCAATTATTTTTCAGGCACTATAGTTACATGGTTCTTAAAGTGATATTGAGAGAAGTGGGAATCAAGAGTAAAGGCAAAGTTAATATCATGGGAATCGATCATCGCAAAACTTGTACAATCGACAAAGCTAAAGGTTTTATCCTTAATACTGCTTAAATATTTCCTTTGCCCGTTCTTCAATATCCTGGGGTACCCGAAGAAGCTTAACACGAGAAAGTTCGAATTCATCCATGAACTTGACAGCACTGGCATAACTCACTCTGAAACGTATCAGAGTATATGTTTCAGAGAGGACAAAATTGGAACTATAAAAGATAGCCTCATCATTGACCAAGAATTTCAGGACATTACTCGCTTTTTGATGCCATTGGTCTTTTTTATCAGCGATGGCGCAAAAAGCTCCGGTATCAATAAAAACTTTCATATCTCTTCGGGCTGGTTGTAAAGGTAGTCATCATGATTGACAGAAAGGTCGTCAACATCGCTTTCGAATAATCCTATCAAACGTAAGGGCGATTCCGGTTTGGTAGAAGGAGCACCATGAGAGGATGTATCTTGGATGGTTTTCTTGACTATTAATTCCAACTTTTGATGTTCTTTGAAATCCACCTTCTGAAGTGGCTTAAAAACACCATCTTCATAAATGACTTTTAAGGATTTAGACATAAAAATCTCCTCTTTTCACTATTTGTAATGAATCCGTAAATAAAAGTAACATGACCTTATGAGAATGTCAATTATTCAGAACCAATATTCAGAATCAGTTACAGAGCAACAAGATGCGAGGTTATAACTCTATGGAAAAACTCAATGTCCCGATAGCCATCATGGTCACGTTTCTCTTTGTGTTCTTATTATCAGGTTGCCAGGCGGGTCTGAAAACCGGCCTTATCACTTCGTCACTTCGTCCCCTGCCCAGCATCCTCAAAGCTCCAAAGCACAGCCAGAGCTTTTTGTGTCGTTAAATTGGAGATTTTGGATTTCGCGATCATAAAACATTTTCTTTAAAACCGGGTCCCAGGATCTCAACTTGATATTCACTACTCCCCTCCGAATGCCCTTCGATGACTTTACCACCAGACTTACGCTGGAATTACGCTGGCGGAAAATAAAGGGTTATATCTATTTGTTTTTTAGTAAGTTATAGACGGCATCCATATAATCTCAGTATCCGTCCATAGGTCATATGATAACCATAAATTGTTCACAAGAGAGGACTGGATACTGACTTTCGCTCTTTCCCTTGAGAAGTCTTCTCTGCAATCTCGTTCTTTCTATGGTCCTTTTCTAACAGCCTCATCTGCTGCCCTGGTATAGCCAACTCTTTACAAATGATGCTAAAGCTTATGAAAATAACATCTTGAGATCAGCCTTTCCCCGACAAACCGGGGATTTTTTACCAAGGGCATGGAAGTTGCTCATCAATGATGGTGGATTGTAGTTATAAGTATCTGATTTATTGTCCTATTTATTGATATTTTGCCAGGTATCGGCATGCTGCTTGTGAGGGCAGGGAACGAGAGATTCATATGGTGGGCAGGGGTATCTTCCCGACAGGGGGCTATTTTTACCGGATCATGGTCATTCCCCTGAAAATTCTCAGGAGTCCGCCGGAATCCCCTGAGTTGCCCGATATCCACTCAGTTTGTATGGCCTGTTTCCCTCTGATACCCTGCGCCTTTCGGAGAGCAGCCCCAAGAGCATGCGGTTAGGAAGATCACAATAATTTGAACGTCGAAAAGGTGGGATAGTCATGATTACGCGAAAAGGAAGCTGGTTCAAGATAAGTTTACTGACTTTTGGTTTTATGGTGTTGATAGCCTTGCCCGGTCAGGCTGATGATAATATTTGCAGCTTGTGTGATAAATCCAGTATTCAAATGGGCTTCGGAAGCAGCGGCGAGTCACATGAGAAATGGTATAACTTAAGTCCCGTTTTCAGGCTCGGCAATCAATTCATGGTGCACACGGATAATCCCTGGGACAAACCCGATAGACCTGACATAGTCATTTATGCATCCTTTGACTCTCGGCAGAACATTAAACTTTCCCCCCAGTACGGCACCTGTGCCTGCGACAATCAGGGGCATCGGGCTACCCTGTCTGTCTCTGCCTACAATCTCGGTGTCAGCAGCGAGACTGCTGATCTGGCTGCCAGACTGAAAGCTGACGGTGTTCCCCAAAAGTTGTGGTCCGAACTGATGGGACCGTATATATACCGGATCAATATCCTCGCTCCTGATTACGGCCAGTATGCCACCAGCTTACTCAGCGTGTCGAGCGCATCGAGCTATGCCATCGGCAGGGCATGGGTAGATCATTATCGAATGGATGACACCGAGCGGGCGAGGATCTGCAATTATGTAGGGAGTGTAAAGCTGCCCGGCCCGGAAATGGAAGAGGCTGATCCCAACAAACAGACAACAACACCTTTAGCCGGGGAATACGGGCGGTCATCGCCCCTCATGGCCCTGATCAAATAATAAGCTCAGGACAGAGCGATGCGGTCTTGGAGATGAACGAAAAAATTTTCAGGCGGGGCTTTCAAACCCCGCCTGTCAATTGATCAGCAGCAGCTATGGAAGGAGGAAATCACAGATGGTTTCCGCACCGGCCAGAACAGCCACATTGGCGGTTTCACCGAAAATGATGTGGTCATCTGTCTCAGGATCATCGTCCCCGGCCTGGCAGGTAAAAGCCAGGGTATAGTCGCCAGCATTAAGAAATGCAGCCCTGAAGGTGTATTCACCGCTCAGGGGATCCAGTTTAATGGAGGCTGTAGTAAGAGGCCCGGTTTCTGATCCATTGATGTTAATGTCAGCAGGAACTGCATCCCGGCCCTCAAACAGGTAAACTGCACAGACAGAGCCCTCCGCATGAGAGATGAGGTCAGGGTCAACGGTTCCGGCAATGCTGCCTGCTTCGACATTATCAACAAGACGCAGGGTCGGCCTGAGCCGGTATTCATCGCTTGATTCTGGAGAGGGTTTGTGCACTGACTTGCGTAAATCAAAATCAATGGTGAAAGATGCTGTAGCTCCGGCAGGGACTATGAATCCTCTGTTCAGTTTGAGGCCGCTCTGGTTTCCACTGGGAATCACCAGGGGATATATTGAATCGTCTGCGAGTTTAACATATGAATCGAGACTACCGGGACCAGTCTCCACTTTGAGCCGTATCCAACTATAGCGACCGGCGGGCAAAGGTTTCTGGGCCAGGAGGAAGTCACTGACTCCAGACTGGAGGTCAAGAAGGTCTATCTGTCTGGGCTCTTCAAATTCGAACTCCAGCCGATCACCGGTTTCAGGCTGTATCTCCACCCCGGTAAACTGTACAATGACCGAATCCACTTCATCTATTGGAGCATCGGTGATGCTGAGGTTTAAGAAACCCTGAGAGCTCTGTGATGAGCCTGTATCTTCATTGCCGCTATCGTCACCGCCACATCCGGCCAGAGCCACAATCAATAAGGTTGCCAGTAGTATCACCCGCATGAATCTGCTGCTCTTCATGATGTTCTCCTTTCCTTCTTATTCCGCCGCTGCTTCCTGGTTTTCAGGATCGATCCAACCTGTACAGCGACGCGAGACAGGGTGAAATAAAGAGAGTGGACTCTATCCTGTACAAAAAGGCTCCATCATCAGCATATTGCATTGTGCATAAATTATTCCTTGCCCATTCATCAGGCTCCAGCAGAACTTGCAGCGAATGTAAGATCAACTTCTGACGGCATTCCCGAACAGGGCAGCGGGTTTGAAAAGACCTGAAGCCTAGGGAAAAAATTCAAAATTAGGATCGGAGATGACAGGATTGTCTTCCCCTGGTTACGGATTTGCAATTAAAGACGAAATTATCCTCGCGGAAAATGACCACGATCCACAATACCGGCTCAAAAATCTCATGGCTACCCGCCGAGATTTGGAGTATTATATACCCCAATGACCTGAAGGAATACAAAAAAATAATTATAGGATAAAAATAGAGAAGGATAAAAGGAGCAGATAGAGCATGACCATCACGCTATCTCCAGAAGAACGAAGACTGTTGCAGCTTGTGCAGGCAGGAGTGCCTGTTGTCCCCCGGCCTTTCGATCATCTGGGCCGTGAGTCTCAGATGGAAGAGGCCAGGGTCCTCGAACTCCTCAGAACATGGAAAGAGCAAGGGCTGATTCGCTGGCTTGGGGCCATATTCTCCACCCATGCCCTGGGATACCAGAGCACTCTGGCCGCCTTCAGCCTCACTCCTGACCACATAACCGAAGCAGCCGGTATCATCAGCAGGCATCCGGGAGTATCCCATAACTATCAGCGGGACTATGAGTACAACCTCTGGTTTACCCTGGCCGTTCCGCCGCAGGAGAACCTTGAAGCCCATCTTGAGAGACTGGCTCAGGCCAGTGGAGCAAGAAAGTGGATAAACCTGCCGGTAGTGAAAACGTACAAGATCAGCCTGGTCCTGCCCGTGGCTGAAGAAGGGCAGGAAGGAAGAGCGCCGGGCGCGACGCAAGGCGGCCGGATATATTCAATTACCGACGAGGAAAAGGCCCTGATCCGGATTCTCCAGGAGGACTGGCCTCTTGTCCCTGCACCTTACCAGGTTCTGGCCGGACAATGGGGAAGCGGTGATGAGAGATACCTGATTGAAAAGATCAGGCAATGGAAGGAACAGGGCATTATCCGCAGAATTGCTGCCATTCTCCGGCATCACCATGCAGGCTTCACCGTAAACTGGATGGTTGCCTGGCAGGTGCAGGAAAAAAAAATCGACGAGGCCGGAGAGCGGGCAGCTCAGAATCCCCTGGTAAGCCACTGCTACCGAAGGGCTTTGGCCGCTGACTGGAAATATCCCCTTTTTACCATGATCCATGCCCGGAGCGAGGAGGAAGCTCAGCAGGCCGTCGATAAACTCCATCGGCTGCTTGAACCCCTGGATTATAAAATTTTACCTACAGTCAGGGAGTTTAAAAAAACACGGCTGAAGCTGTTCGCTGGTAACTAACTTGACAATGTCAAGATAATGCTGCGCGGTCAAAAGGCCCTCCCTGGCATCTTTGATATTCATTAGCTCTGAAAGCTCTGCTGTGGTCAGGTAAGCGATAATGTCAGGGATTTTACTGCCAGGAACATTTGTAAGGATAGTCCATAGAAATTCCCTCCTCTTGGAGGGTCCCTTTGTGGTAAGATATATTCAACCGCGCATGGAGGGACCGTAAAACCATGTGCGGCCAGGTCCTGGAATGGTGATAGCGCACCTTCCGGGACCGACTACTTAAACAGCGCAAACATGGTAAGAATAGCTCCTGTTTGAGCCATTAAAAGACCGACCATCCAGCCGACTACCCATTTAATCGTGCTGGATTTTACCTGTTCTATCTCTTTGGTCAGCTTCAGCTCAACCTCTTTGATTTCCTTTTTCAATTCCAGGATATCACCTTTGGTAGCAAGGTCTTGTTTCCGAGCATCGATTATTTCCTCGATATCTTTTACTATGACCTGAGCCTCTTCTTTGGTGTAAGTCTTTGAGAAAATATTGAATAGCTCCAGTACCTGTGTACTTGTGCTCATCTTGTGGCCACCTTTAGATTCTCATTTACCCTTAAATCTTCTTCCAATTCTGTCTTTTTGAATCGGTAAGCCCTACCGACTTTAAATGCTCTGATTTTGCCTTCATGAATAAGCCGAAGTAAGGTAACTTTGGTTATCCGAAAGTATTTTAAAGCCTCTTCTGTTGTTAATATTTCTTGTTCCATTGTTTCCCTCGTTCTAATTATGTGTGATATGATTGTCTTAAATATACCAAGATAAACTATACCACGTCAAGCAAATAATTAACCATGCGGGAAAAATATTAAATAGCACAGAGATTCCCACTTTCGCGGGAATGACATTTTGAAAGTCTCGTTGTAGTATTAGGCTGTAGGCTGTTAAGCTAAAAACCATTTTTGCAGTCGGGAAGCGTTGTCTTTTCCTACAGTCTAAATGCCTATAGTCCATCAACCTGAATGGTTATTCTTGATCATGCATTTCCCTCATTATCTCCGATAAGATACCTGGTTATCGGTACAACCCAAGAGGAGAAAAAAGGATGGATTCCCTGATTCCCATTCGTGAGAATCTTTTCTGGATAGGCAGCAATGACCGGACTACAGACCTCTTCGAATCGATCTGGCCCCTGCCGCACGGCATCTCGTACAATGCCTACTTTCTGGCTGATCAAAAGGTAGCCCTGATTGATACGGTCAAAAGCGATACGGTTGACCAGTACGTAGAGAAAATCAAACATTTGACCCGGAATTATGGCCAGGTGGATTACCTGATTATCAATCACATGGAACCTGACCACAGCGGTGCGGTTTCCATTCTGCGATCCATTTGGCCTCAGATACGGATTATCGGCAACACGAAAACAGCCGGATTCTTAAAAGAGTTCTATGGATTAACCGAGAATATTCAGATTGTTCACGATGGAGAGGAACTATCGTTAGGTAAATGCCGCCTCAAATTTCTCCTTACCCCTATGGTCCACTGGCCCGAAACCATGATGACCTATGAGACGGACGGGAAAGTCCTTTTTTCCGGTGACGCTTTTGGCGGCTTTGGGGCTATGGAAGCAGGACTTTTCGATGATGAAGTAGACCTCCCCTATTACGAAGATGAGATCTTACGTTACTTTTCCAATGTCATTGGAAAATACAGCTCCTCTGTCCAGAGGGCGATCGAGAAACTCCGGGGACTTGAAATTCGCCTGATTGCCTCTACTCATGGCCCGGTCTGGCGAAGCAATCCCCGGGAGATTATCAGCCGCTACAGCCAGTGGAGCAGTTACGGAGCCGAGCGCGGTGTGGTCATCATCTATGGCTCCATGTATGGTAATACCAGAAAGATGATGGAGGCAGTGGCCAGAGGGCTGTATTCAGAAAAATGTGGAAGTATCCGTATCCACGATATTTCCCGTGTTCATCTTTCATACCTTATTCAGGATGCCTGGAAATACCAGGCCGTTATCTTTGCAACTCCTGCCTACGATGCCCATCTCTTTCCACCGATGGCCCATTTGATCACTATGCTGGAGCGTAAGGGATTGAAAAACCGGATCATGGGCATTGTCGGTACCTATGGCTGGAGTGGCGGAGCGTTGAAGCCCCTTCACGAATTCAGCGAAAAAATGGGCTGGAAACTGATTGAGCCAGTGGTGGAAGCCAAGTGCTCCCCCACCGAAGAAGACCTTCGGCATTGTTACCAGTTAGGGAAAAATCTGGTGCAGTATGTATCGTCCCTGGATTGACAATGATTGACAATTTTTGTCAAACATTCTTCCCTTTTTTGTCAATTTCGGCTATCAGCATGATCTTAAAGACTGAGCAAGTATGATTCCCAGTATCCCGCCCATCCTGTCTCTCCCCCCACTTGACAAAAATTGTTGATCTTATCTGCCCGGTATGCAGAGCCCATCATCCCGATCAGGTCATAACCTGCTGAAAAATAAAATATTTTAGATAAAAGTACAGAGGTGGCATTACTCTTGCTCTTCTATAAAGCCGTAAACAGCAACGGGAAATCACCTGATCAGAAGGGGGGATATCCAAAGGAAGAGGACGAGAGAAGGTTGTTGTGGAGCTTGAGGTTCCCGTGGGAAACGTGATTGCGGAAAAAGAGAGTGCTTGATCTTTGTGTTTCTCTTTCACTCTAACTTTGCAACCTCTTGAAAGGAGGCACCACCATGGTAAGGAATCTGAAGAACCAACAAGGTTTTACCCTGATCGAGCTCATGATCGTTGTGGCCATCATCGGTATTCTGTCAGCTATCGCCATCCCCAACTTCATGACTTTCCGGCTGAAAGCAAAGACCTCGGAAGCCAAGGCCAATCTCGGATCGATCCGAACCTGCGAAGAGGCTTACAAGGCTGAACAGGAGACCTATTACGGCACTATCGCCCAGTATCCAACCTCTGTTCCCGGCACAACCTCGGCAACATGGACAAGCTCGGCTACCGCGTTTTCGGCCATCGGCTTTGCTCCTTCCGGCAAAGTATACTACAGCTATGAAGTAACTGCGGCCAGCGCCTCGGCCTTCACAGCCAAGGCCTATGGAAACCTCGATGGTACTGCCCCCAACTCGACATACTCGATCACCAACGACGGTGATGTCAGCCGGGATAGCGCGGCAGAGATATACTAAACACCTTGTGACCATAATCGAAGTCCGATCATCCAAAAACCACCTGCCGGGAAATCCCGGCAGGTGGTTTTTATTCATTATCAAGGTTCCTTATGTTCTTTCTGGTTCAAGTCGATCGATATAATCTGCCGCGATATCTGCTTCTCCTCCTGCTGGCCCTGGCACCTTTCGGCTATGGAGGCTCATCCCGCCTGCCGACCATGATCATCGAGCTTTTGATCACGGCCGCCTTTCTGGTTTTCTGGCTGGCCAACTGGTCCCGGCAGCCAAGGATCAATGCTTCACGGTTCGATGTGTTTTTGTTCCTCTTTCTCGTCATGCTCTTTATTTCCTTCACTCTTGCACCCTGCAAGCATGATGCGCTTCGATGTCTGCTGCTGATACTGGGCTGCCTGGCCACCTATTATCTGCTGCTGTTTAACTTCAGCCGCTCCACCATCCGCGGTCCGGCTATCGTCCTGATTCTGTCAGCCTGTTTGCAGGGAGGAATCGGGCTCTTCCAGTATAAGCTCCTGGGAATGGAGCGGGTTGCAGGGACTTTCCTGAATGCCAACTTCTATGCCGGGTTTTTGGTAGCTATCCTGCCTCTTTCCCTGGGAGAATTTTTGTTTCACCGGAAAAATCCGCTCTGGTATGTGGTCAATGCTGTTATCCTGACCGGTATCCTGCTCAGCGGGTCACGGGGAGCAGCCCTTGTCCTGCTCATCATCAGCCTGTTTCTGCTCTGCTTCTTCCGGAAAAAGAAGATCATCATCGGTTTTCTCCTGCTGGTAACAGCTCTTGCCGCATTACCAAACCCGTTGAGAGACAGAGTCCTGACAGCAGGAAAAAACGACATCTATGCCTATACCCGTATCTCGATCTGGAAAAGCGCCCTGGCCATAATCCGGGATCACTGGAAAACCGGAGTCGGACTGGGCCAGTACCGGTATATATCCACAGCCTACAGTTTCCCGGTCGAGAGGGCCTGGGCCCGCTACGCCAGAGTGGCCGAATATGCACATAACGAATATCTACAGTTAGGTGCAGAGATGGGTCTGTTGAGCCTGTTCCTGGTTCTGGCTGCAATCGCCTGGTTTTTCTCTGATGCCGCAGCCCAAATCCGGATCCAGCGGTTCCTGAGTCCGGAAAACAAAAGAAACCAGGTTTTACTACTGGCCGGGATTATGGCTATTCTGCTCCATGCTCTCGTTGATTTTGGTCTCCATGTTCCGGCCAATGCACTGCTCCTGACTGCCCTGGCCGCTCTTTTCCGGACACTTGATGAGCGGCCGCCGGAAAAGAGCCTCTGCTTTATCAACCGGCAGGTATACAGGGTTCCTATCGCCCTCATACTCCTCGGATATGCCATTGCCAGCATCAGGCCGTTTCTCGGCTATTATTTTTTTCAGAAAGTTGATCTCAACCGGCAAGTGACGGAAAATATCTTTTTCCTCAAAAAAGCGCTCCTCGTGGATTCATTATGCGCCTCATACCATAACTCACTGGGCGGTGCCTACTTTGCCAAGTACGGGGAATCCCGCAATATTATCTGGCTGTTCAAAGGCATTCATCAGGCAGAGATAGCAGCCTCACTCAATCCGAACGACTACCAGTTTCCCCGCAGCCTGGGCGACGGCTACTATAATCTCTACTGGTCCGTTTTCAAGGATCCCAGCTACCTGCGGTATGCACGTGAGGAATTGCTCAAGGCTATCGAGCTGGCCCCCTATGATTATCGCCTCCACAGCCGTCTGTCTTCAGTAGAATACCTCGATGGCAAGTTCGATAAAGCTCTTCAGTATATGGCCGAGGCTGTCAGACTTGAGCCGAACTATCTGAGAGGACACTACCAGTTGGCTTTGATCAGGAAAAAACTGGGAGATACGGCCGGGGCTTCCAGAGAATATGAAAAAATCAGGGAAATCCGCAAGCAGCATCTCGAAGATAAAGTAACTTCCGAATATGAAGCAGAGCTGATTGATTTTGATTATTCCTGCCTTGATATTGACTCCCCGGCCAAGGAAGCGATATGAAAGTGGAGGAGGGTTCCATGCAAAAGAATTCGTCAGCAGGTTTAAAAGTTATATTCTTCATGATGCTCATTGGAGCTGTTCTTCTTGTCTATCAGGTCCAGAAGAAGATTGAAACCATCTCTCCCTCGAATAATCCTGAATCTCTGCTCTACCTTCCCTCGGGGAAGTACCTGAAACCGCTGATGCTGGGATTTGATCAAATGGCTGCGGACATTCTCTGGCTCAAGGTGATCATTTACTTTGGCGATCATTACTTAACGGACAAGAACTATCAGTGGCTGTACCATATTCTCGATTTAACCACTACCCTGGATCCTTATTTCCGGCTTCCCTATGAGTTTGGCGGCATCATTCTCACCCTCGAAAAAGGAGATATCGATCAAAGCAACTCACTGCTCAGGAAAGGGATTCAGAACCATCCTGATTACTGGCGGCTGCCCTTTTATCTGGGATTCAACTACTTTTTCTACCTGAAGGATCCCAAGACCGCAGCCCGTTACATTTCCAGGGCTGCCTCCCTGCCTGACCATCCCCCTTATCTGCCGAAACTGGCTGCCAGCCTTTATGCCTATGCAGGAAGCAAGGAAACAGCTATCAACTTTCTCGATCAGATATACCAAAATACCGAAGATCCCTGGCTGAAAGAAAATATTGCCCAAAAGATCACCGATCTGCAAAAGGGAAAACTCCCTCAAAGTCTTGAGGGTATCCTGAAAAATAAAAGCTGATCCCTGCTGATGACCCCGCCTGCTGCCGCAACTCCAGAGGCGGGGATTTCCCTGTTTACTATTTTCTTGCGTGGAAATCAATTTTCCAGTAATATTTCATTGGCTGGCCTGTTCATCTAACCCTTCGCCGAGGAGCCTCTGTCGGATAACCCGCTGGAAATCCTTATGCAGTATTCCCTTCACAGTATCCCTTTCCCCCAGAGGGCAATATCATTAACACAAAGGGGCGGGTCAAGGCATAGGCATAGTTACCATTTTACTCTGTTAGTCAAGGAGGTCGTAATGCTATGAAGAAGAAACACTGGATAAATTTCATTCCACTTTTTATGGTTTGTGCTATTTTTAGTTCAGCTTTCCTGTTCCCGGGTTGTGCAGCAAGAACTTACCAGGACAAGGGCCTGCCGGAGATAAGCGGTAAGGATCAAGATGTGCCCCGCCCCCCTAGAGAGGGCGTAGATCGGGTCCCAGCCGAAGCAGGCGGACTGGAAGCCGATATCAGCGGCCTGCTTATGAGTGAGCAGACCTGCGCGGCAGCGGGTGATGAGGTGACTTTCACGGTTTTGATGCACAATGCTCCAAATGCCGTAAGCGCTTTGGGATTTGATATTGTTTTTGATCAGAATATCCTGGAATACAGGGGATTTGCCAGAGGAGATCTTACCCAGGGATTCGATATGTTTGACGTTGGCCAGAAAGAGGGTGACACTCTGCGGGTTGGCGGAGTAATTGCTCAGGGCGAAATTGCCAGGGGATCGAGCGGAGCGGTAGCGGAATTTACCTTTGCCGTCAGGGAGTGTGAATCCACCACACTGAAGCTGGATCATCTGACTGATGATGTAGGAGGCTGGACCGTGCAATCCGGACAATTGAGTACTGAGGAAGGCAGTGATGAAACTGAAGAGGGAGAGAATATCCAGACGCCCGAAGCTCTCGAGCAGGAGCCCGCTGGTGCGGAGACTGTCGGGGAGGAGGCCTGGGATGATCAGACTTTTGAATCTGCAGATTCCTCTGAAGAAAGGGATAACCTCTCCTCTCCTGCCGGAGACGAAAATACAGCCGTGGATAGCGACCGGACAGAAGCAGAGGTGGACCAATCAGAGCAAACCGGCGCTTCTCCCGGAGGAGATGCCGGTGCTCCTGCCGTGCATTCTGAAGGCAATGCCGCCACAGCACAGACCAGCCATGCATCGTTCTTTACGGTCCAGTCCCCGGAGAAGGTCGATAAAGCTGGAGACAAAGCAGTCCAGAACACTATGGCAGTCTTCCTTCCTCAGCAGGTTCAAGGCAATGCTCCTGCCGAGGTGTCGGGAGGCGGTTTTTCGAATGAGCCGGTGAATGCCCAGCCTGTGGATACTCCTCCCGCACAGGATCGGGGCGGCATAATATCGATTGATGATCAACCCTGCCAGGGTCCCGGCCAGGATGTGATCTTTTCGGTATCAGTAAATAATGTCCTCAATAAGGCCGATGCTCTGGGGTTTGAGATAGGTTTCGATGAGAGCATCCTTACCTATAAGGGATTCTCCCGAGGCGATTTAACTCAAGCGTATGATTTATTTTATGTCAATCAGGCGGGAGCAGGCAGACTCAGGGTTGCGGGAATCAACAGCAGCGGCACCGGCATTGTTCCGGCAGCAAACGGCACGATTCTGACATTGGCCTTCAGTGTCAATAATTGCCCATCCACCACTTCCACTTTGCATCTCGGAAGCCTGGCTGATGATCTGGCAGGGTGGTCCCTCCACAATGGGCATCTTTATTTATTGCGTTGATACAGGAAACCGGAAACTCAAAAAAACCTACCCCCTATCAGACAGGAATAGGGGGTAGGGGGGAACTTGCACAACAAATAGCTGATCACACTTACTGATTGTCCGTCGTGGAGAGCGTCCCATTGCTCTCAAGCTTTATGAGGTAAAAATCACCATCTCCGCCGATAGTCCTGGTGCCGGCAACGATATACCCTCCATCGGAGATCTGATAAATGGATCTGGCCTCTTCATCCTCAGTGCTCCCAAAGGTCTGATCCCAGACCAGCATGCCACCGGCATCAAGCTTGATGATATAGAAGTCACGGCCTCCTGTTCCAAGAGATTTCGTATATCCGGCAATGATATATCCACCACCCTGTATCTCCTGGACAGAGGCAGCTTCTTCATCACCCTGCGCTCTTCCGAAGGTCTTATGCCAATCCTCATTGCCGTTTTCATCGAGCTTCACCACGTAGCTGTCAAAATTAAAATTATCCACCCCTGAACTATATCCGGCAGCTATATATCCTCTATCAGTGGTCCGCCGGATGGATAAGATTTCCGTATAGCCATTTCCCGGCAAGATTTTCGACCAGTCCTCAAAACCGTCCTGGTCGATTTTCACCAGGTAACCATGCAGATCTCCTTCGCTATCAGTTGATCCGGCGATAATATATCCATTATCAGCGGTTTCCTGGATAGAGCAGGCATCTTCATAGCCCCCGTTATCGAAAACTTCATCCCAGATTAAAGATCCGTCACTCTGCAGCCTTACCACATAGATATCGCTTCCCTCATCACCTTCAGTATATTCAGTATATCCGGCAGCAATATAACCGCCATCAGTGGTCTGCTGGACAGATTTGGCAACTTCATTATTCATGTTGCCATACGTTTCTTCCCATTCAAGATCGCCGTCGCCATCGAGCTTTAGCACATAAAAGTCATTGCTGCCATCCTCAGCAACAATGTACCCACCCATAATATATCCGCCATCAGAGGTTTGCTGAATGGAATAAGCCTCGCCATTACCACTATCTGGAAAAGTCCTGTCCCAAACCAGGCTGCCAGCACTGTCAAGCTTTAAAATATAACAGTACGTATCATCTGCGGCAGTATAACCGGCGACAATGTATCCGCCGTCATCAGTCTGCTGGATGGATCGAGCCACATCGTCACCCAATTTATTGAAAATTTTCGCCCAGGAACCGGGAGGCTCTATGGAAGGATCATCGATAATAATTTCAAGACTTGCCGTTTTGACATTTCCGCTGCTGTCAGTTGCAGTTAACGTTATGGTATGTTTTCCGGCTGATAAAATTTTTCCATTCAGTGAAGACCCTGTTCCAATCTGCCCATCTCGTGATGATCTCCAGACAAGTGAATTTTCCGGTAAAATTCCATCTTCGGGGTCCAAAGCAGTCCCCCTGAAAGTTACCGGGGTTCCCTTCTCGATAACCTGATTGTTTGAGGGAGTATCAATAGTGACTGTCGGGTAACCCTGAACCGGATTTCCCCCGCCTCCATCATTACCGGGTGTTCCTGTACCGCTCCCCCCTCCCCCGTCTTCTCCTCCGCAACCTGGCAAGAGTACCATGCAGGTGATGAGCATCGAAAAGAAAACTGTCAGCCGTAATACTCGGGCAACCGATAAGTTTTTTGATTTTGTCTTCATAATGAACTCCCCTCTGTGCTATCTCAAAACTCCCCCCATAATAAGTATTGAGCAGGCTGCACGCTGGCAAGAGTTTTGGGATGAGCTCTACGTCCCTGAAGTGGACGATTCCACAATGGTTATTTTACCGTAACGTTGCTTTTCCTCTTCAATCCGCCGCATTGTCAGTTTCATCTTGATAGCTTGTTTTACCATATCGAATGGCCTGACATCACCACCCTTTTTGTCTACCAGTTGGATAATTTCGTAGCCTGCCTTTGTTTTAATCACTCCGCTGATTTCCCCGGTCTTCAGTGCCAAAGCTGCTTTTTCCAGGTCAGGGTCTTTTTCTCCTTTACCAAACCAGCCAATTTCCCCCGCTTTTGAAGCTGAAGGGTGAATGGATTTTTTCAGAGCCAGAGCACCGAAAGAAGCACCTTCCTTGAGCTCTTTCAGCACAGTCTCAGCCTCTGCCTGCGTCTTGACCACAATTGATTTAACCCGCAGCTTGAGCGGTATGGTAAACTCTTCGAGGTGAGACTGATAGAAGCTGTCGACATCCTGGTCGCTGATTTTTACCTTATCGATAATAGAGCTTTTCTGAAAGGCACTTGCCAGAATGTGATCTGTTTTTCTCTGTATCTCGGCCGCTACCTCCGGATCACGCTCAAGGTCTGCCTTTCCTGCCTCCCGTGAGAAGACTCTGGTCTCTACCAGATAATGAGCCCATTTCTCCCTCAGCCCGGCTTTTTCATTCTCCGAAACCTTGCTCATGATCGGGGTCAGAATTTCCTCGGATATGTTCTCCTCGCCTATTGTAGCCAGAAGATGCTCGCCGGGGGGGTAAAAAGTTACCTTCGCCTTCTGGTAAAAGTCCTGGACAAGTTTGTTTTTCTTTTGCCGGAAGAGCCCGGAGCGTATGCTGTTTTTAGCTTCTTCAAAAGGTATTTCTTTCTGGTCCCTGGTATCCAGTACTTTAATGATCTGGTACTTCTTCCCGGTTTTAATAATACCGCTGAGCTTTCCGGCCTTCAGGGAAAAGGCTGCCTTTTCAAGTTCCGGCTCCATTCTGCCCTTCATCAGCCATTCATGTTTTCCACCCTGTTTCCAGCATCGGCAGATGGATTTCTGCCTGGCCAGGTCCTCAAAGGAAGCCCCCTGATTCAATGCCCTGAGAAGACCCTGTGCCCGCTGCATGCTCTGGGTTACCAGGTGCTGAATCAGCACACTTTGAGGGATAACAAACTTATCCTTGTTTTCCTGATAATATTTCTTCAATTCCTCCTCTGAAGGCTCGGCCTGTTTATCGACATGTTTTTTGACGAAAAACCGGGCCAGGGTTTCATCGGTCATTTTCTTAATATCCTCCCTGACCTGCCGATTCTTCTCCAGACCCGCTTTCCGCGCTTCCTGAGCGAACACCTTTGTTTCTAATAAATTGTTCAGTACCCTCTCTCGAAACTCTTCCCGTCTGCGCTCCGGCAACTTATTGAGAGCAGATTCCAGCTCATCCCTGGTAATTTCCTGATCACCCATCCTGGCCACTACCTGCCCTGTACCACGTCCGCGAACCGCTGCTCCGCTCTTATCGCTGTCGCGGCAGCCAATTACCGAGGGCAGGAAAAGTGAAACAACACAGACCACAAGCGCTCCTTGTGCCGATAATGACTTCGTTGACAACGTCTTCATGGATATTCTCATCGGAAAATACCCCCCATCCCCCTTTGAAAAGGAAGAGAGGAGGGGATACTACAACAGCCCCTCCCCTCTCTCCTGTTTACATCTTACGTTACGGTAAAGGTATCAGTATCTTGATCCTCTGATAGTTACTCTTGAACCTGTCTTTTTCGACCCAGACATACTTATACTGGCCTGCCCACTCAGGAGGTGAGGCCACCCTTACCTTAATTATGGTGTTGCTCCAGCTCTTGATATCGCCCAGTACTGTGCCCCCGCCAAGATCAGGATGTTCAGCCTCCGATAGCGAGCCGATGCGCACCCGGCCGCTTCCCTGAGGATAGCCGAAGTTAAGACCGTAGATACTGAGCAGGTTATTGTGGGCAATTCTGGTAGGCGTAACCCGATAAATAACAGGACTCCTGGTAAGCTCAAAATAGAGTGGATCGCTGGATATCACCTGAAAGATGGTGTCACCGGCGCTCAGGGTTCCGCTTGCATCCTCGTCACCAAAATAGATAAACTTCACGTAGACAGCCCACTTGCCCAGAGCCATGCCCGTACCTTTGGCCAGGGTAGGTTCACTGCCACCCTGGATAAAATCACGCTGCCCTTCATCGTCCAGTCTATCTTTAAAGAAATCGTAGAATCTGACCTCGAAGCTGTCTTCGCTCCAGTTCCGGTAATCAAGGGCCGTATAACTTCCTTGTGACGAAGCAAAGTCTACCAGGCGGCATACACCGTGATAGTCATCATCAAACATCTCAGACCGGCTATTGCCGAAACTGCCGACATCAGGATCCTGCAGCGAGATGGTAATCCAGGTACCGCATGGTCCCTCTTCGGGATCAATATCCAGATGAGAAGAGGCATCGCAATCATTCTCTATGGTGAAGACCCTGATATTGCTGGCACCGGACGGAGTTACGACCTTGACATCATAGTTTCCGGGCGCAATAACAGTCCAGCAGGGAACCTCGAACTCGATAAGGGTATCGGTCCAGGCGTGGACAGGCATATCGATCCACTCGGTCCCGGTATTTAACTGGACTTTGTAGCCTTCTTCCCGTTCTTCACCGAAGTAGGCACCCCGTAAGGTTACGATCGCCCCACAACAGCCGTGACTCGGCTGAATACCGGCCGCAGAATCGTCGATAATCGGAGGTGATGGCGGTGGCGGCGGCGGTGCAGGAACATTGTCTCCGTGGCATCCAAAGCATTGCTGATCAGCCGTAAACCCAGGCTCTGCCTCAGGCAGATAAGGACCTGCAAGATCCCATGTCCTGTAGCGAACCGGATCGTAATCCGTTGGATCACTGCTGCCTGATACATGGAAGCCGACTGCTTCCCAGCCATTCGTATTCTGGACATGGGGGCCGATTCTGTGGAGGGTAGCGATGCTGTGGCAGATCTCGCAATAGCGGATAAGCTGTGGATTAAAAGGATCCCAGGAGGGGTTGGTGGGATTTTGAGAGTGGCATCGGTAACATTCAGAAGCCACGTTCCCCAAAAAGCCCATATGGTGGGTCTGAGAGTTCCCGGCGATCGGCTTTTGATATTCGAAGAAGCCCATGAACTCACCCTTGTCATTAACGTGACTATAGGTGGAAGGATGTCCAGGATTATCAGGATTTCCGGTAGCCGAGGCCACCTGTTCCCAGTGACAGTTCTCGCAGGAGAATGGAGTGGGAGTGACTACTGATGGCGGATACAGACTGAGATCACGTCTTGGGGTGATCGGTTCGATCAGCCCTGGATTATGGCAGGTAACGCAGTTTCCTGAGCTTGACATGTCAGTAGCATGGTGCCAGCCATTGGCATCGAGATCAAACTGGCTGTGGCAGCCGCCGGTTGTGCAGTCCCTGATGATGAATACACCACTGGGAGAAGCCGGGTCCACCTGGTGGCAGACGATGCACCTGCGATCTCTGACCACCGTGGGTGTGGCGTGGTGTCTGTCGGCCAGGCTGTTGCCGTGGCAACTGCGGCAGTCACTTTCGATCAGGTTCCCATAGGTTGTATCATAGATGCCGATCTCCTGAGGCACATAGTCCATGAGTGGCCGGGGGCGGTTGTAATCCATATTGACAGCCCGCAGGACCCCTAAGGTGCCGAAAATCAAGAGCACTGTCAGTCCCAAGCTCAAAATAAACTTACTCTTTATGATGCTTCTCATGATCTTCTGCCCTCCTTTCTAATACATGGCGCTCTTGAGCGGCAAAGAGTAGAAACCTGGTTTTCTGGTCAGAATCGAAATAACCCGAAGCCCTCCGAACGGGCCGGTATCTCCATAGACATTCACTTCAGGGAATTTCTCCCTGACCTTGGCTTCGGCTGCCCTTTCCTGGGCCAGCGTTATAATCGCATTTCGGTCTCCATACTTCAGTGCCCCTGAAGGACAGGTCGATACGCAGGCTGGTGCCAGATCAGGGCCGGTCAGCCAGCTCGAGGCAGGATCTTTGATGGTACCCGGATAGGTGTAGCCCCGCCTGCTGATGCAGGCATTGCATTTGCGGACAGACTGGCCATCCGACTTGGGAACGCCGAATGGGCATCCTGCCATGCAGGCATTACAGTTGGCTGGCTGGCAGATACCCTGGTTAATCTGAACAAATCCGTCAGCATCTTTATAGATTGCCCTGTGGATTGTATCGCAAACCAGCTTGCATCGAGGATTTATGCAATGCATACAGCCGTATTTCAGGAATTGCCAGTTGCCGTATGCATCCACATCCGCCCCTTTTTTGCCGCTCCAGAAAAACTTCAGCAGCGTGAAGGTAATGCTGGAGAGATCCTTCGGGTTCTGGTAACCAGGCCCTCCGAAAAAGGAGGTGTTCTCTGCCGGAAGATCGTTCCAGTTCTTGCAGGCTACCTGGCAGCCCCGGCATGCGGTACACTTGGTCGTGTCGATTAAAATTGCTTTATCTCCCATCTCAGATCACCTCCTTATACCTTCTCGATCTTGCAGAGGAAAGCCTTATATTCCGGAATCCGGGTATTGGCATCACCCACATGAGGGGTCAGCCTGTTGGCGCTGTGGCCTGTTTTGATGCCTTTGTAACCCCAATGCCACCATACCCCGATCTCATGGCGGGTTTCACCGAATATTCTGAAGGTCTTAAACCGGTTGGTTACCAGAGCGCGGGCTTTCATGTAGCCCCGCATGGTGGTAATCTTCACCCAGTCGCCGTTATTGATACCCTTACTCCTGGCCAGATCCATGCTCATTTCCACAACTACGTCAGGCACAAGCTCGCACAGCCAGGGGAGATGCCTCGTGGCTGCTCCCGCCTGCCAGTGCTCGCTGACCCGGTAGGTGGTGCCGATGATCGGGTAGTTATTCGGCGTGCCGATCTTGTCCGGCTCATAGATTTTAATGCAGGGATTGATCAGTTGAGCATGCCCCGCTCCATAGGGAACAGGATTCTGGCCTCTGCCCGCAAGTGGCGTATCGAGAGGTTCGTAATGCTCCGGATAGGGACCTTCAGCCATTCCCATGCCATGCAGCCGTGCGTGTCCTTCGTTTCTCATGATAAACGGACTTCGCTCGGTGTGACCGGCATATCCGTGAGGATTGGCCACACCATCCATGACATCGCCTGTCCATGCGGTTCCATTCCACCAGATAACCTTATGGCTTGAATCTGCTGGTGTCTCCGTGACTCCGCCAAATCCGCAGGGGACAAGGGAAGCACCGTTATAGATAATCCTCCGGTTAACCGGCCAGGCCCAGGCCCACTGGGAATAAACAGGAGCCATGCCCGGTGCCTGGGTGTTGTTCCTTCTCCTGGACAGATTATTACCGATGCTTGGATACATGCCGCAATAGACCCAGCAGCCGGATGAGGTGGTACAATCATCTTTCAAGTCGGCAAATTTGGGCACCGGTGTTACCCCATCGCTCATTAATCCATTGATTTCAAGGTCGAGGATGTGGATCGGAGGATCAGCCGTTCCTCCATACCAGGCAGAGCCCATGGTCAGATGGGTCATTCCATAGTCATTAGCCCCGGCGGCTTTGCAGGCATCAAAGATCTTGTTAATCATCAGGATCTCATGCTCGGCATCACCAGGCGGCTCAACAGCCTTGTATCTGGTCTGTGCCCATCGAGAGCTGTTGACCACAAATCCTTCTTTCTCCATATGAGCGGCAGCAGGCAGCAGGAATACCTCGGTATTGATGGCAGCCATTTCCGCACTGGTGAGCGGCTGTCCCGTTGTGCTGTACTGCCAGAAAGCCGCTGTCTCATTCTCCCATATCTCAGAGATTACCAGCCAGTCGAGATTTCGCAGAGCCTCCCTCTCTTTGACCGAATTTGGTCCGCCTACGGCAGGATTTGTACCAAAAGCAAGCAATCCCTTGATCGTGCCGGCCAGCATATCCTCAAAGAGCTGCATATGAGAGCAGTTGCCGGGTATCTTGGGTATCCAGTCATAGACCGCTTGAAGCTGATCGCGTAGTTGTACCGGATCATTCGTTGGAGGTAGGGCATTCCACCAGTAGCACTTCATGAGACTGACAATGTACTTCTTGAAGTTACTCCACCAGTTCAGCTCATTCTGGTGCACCTTGAAAGGCGTATTCCGCTTGACATAACTTGGCAACTGCAATGGATGTCCCGGCTCGCCGATGCCGGGATCAGTGCGGTCAAACCAGGCATCACCGGGGATGGTGCCGTCAGGCTGGCCAAGATATCCAGGGAGGATGTGGAACAGCAGGGCAAAATCCGTTGACCCCTGGACATTGGATTCACCCCGTTGGGCATTGATTCCGCCTCCTGACTTTCCCATGTTCCCCAGGAGAATCTGCAAGGTAGAATAAGCACGGATGTTCTGGGTGCCGACGGTGTGCTGAGTTGTTCCCATGGCATACAGGATAGTACCTGCCTTGCCCTGTTCTCCGGTAATGGAAAACAGCTCGCAGATATCGTCGTAGACCGTTGAATCCGCACCGGTGAGGTTGATGACCGTGTTCTTGTCATAGCGGGCATAGTGGAGAAGCACATGCTCCCAGACGGTCCTTTGATTGGCCACATTTGGCCCCATATCGGCGGCGTTGAGAATACCCGTATCCAGAAGGTGCTGCCTGAACTTGCCAAGGTAGGATGGACTCTCAGGATCAAGGCTCAGGGTATCCTTACTGAATCCGCATGAGGTGCCGCAGGTGCAGTTTCCCGATCCATCCCAGAAATCAGTGGCAATGTTCGGGGCCAGGAAAGCCTTGGTGGCATGGGTAGACACAAACTTGGCATAATCCCAGGATGACTTGTCATATTTCCCGATCTGGCCAAGAGCCGGAACAGGCTGGCTTGCATCCGGAATAAAACCCGAGAATCTGCCATCTCCCGTTTCAGCCGGTCCCCTGAAGTTTTCATTGATCAGGAAGCCGGCATTGCTGTAATTCAGCACATAAGGCTGATCATACTTCTTATTCTGGATAACATAATTGATCATCCCATTGACAAAGACGATGTCCGTTCCGGATCTCATCTTGCAGTACATCTGTTTGCCGTTCCAGATCGACGCCTTCGAGGCGGTTCTGGTAAAACGCGGATCAACAACAATCAGCTTTGCTCCGTTACCGTCAGGCCCGGTGTTTCCATATTTGTTTTCCAGAGCATTGGTGATGTGTCTAAAAGCCATAGGATGATTTTCCGCGGGATTTCCACCGATAACGAGAATAACGTCACTGGTGCCGATATCATTCCATGTATTGGTCATGGCCCCTCGACCGAACGACTCTCCCAGAGCCGATACTGTCGAGGAGTGTCAGAGGCGGGCCTGATGTTCTACGTACACCAGGCCAAGTCCGGTGAAGAATTTGCGCAGCAGGTGGCATTCCTCACTGTCGTGAGCTGCCCCGCCCATACCGGCGATGGCTCTGGTGCGGTTTACTGTCATGCCGTTGGCTGTCGTTTCCCAGGTAGCCGCACGGGTTTCGGCAATCTTTTGACCGATCAGGGGAAGAGCATCCTCCCAGCTCATGACCGTCCACTTGTCATCGCCGGGAGCCCGGTGCAGGACTCTGGCCAGCCGTTTATCCGCAGGCCAGGCATCAATCCGCGCCCCGATGGCGAAATCGGTATTCAATTCTTCCTCGCTCACGATCTGGGTGGAAATCTGCCTCGTAGCTACACCCTTGCTGCACAGTGCTCCCTCGTTTATCGGGTGGGTCGGATCACCTTCAACATTGATCACCGCACCACCACTTGCGGTAACAATTATCCCGCAGCCGCAACCGCAGAAGCAGCAGATGGAGGTGGTTTCAACTCCCGTTTTCAATCCCATGTCTGCCAGTGCCTGGGGGATCTTTATCCAGTTGAGCAGAGAGCTTGAAAGCAGGAAAGCTGTCGCTCCCCCGGAAAATTTCAAGAAACTTCTCCTCGTTACATTCATTACACTACTCCTTTTCTCTCCGAGAACCTCTTACCTCAGAACCTCTCAATCTCTAATGCACCCCATACAGACTGAAATCACGCTTTAAGTAAGATACGATGAACCACCTCCTTACGATCCTTTGGCTTTTCTCATGCTTACTTGCCGCCTGTTGGATCTAATTCAAAGGATTATGTTTTTCCGGGCACGGGGTCAGTTCCCGGCCACTGATATCCATTGACAGGGATGGAGGCAGGTAGCCTTTCTCCCGCGCCAGGACGTCAAAGAACAGGGTGGCTATATCCTCCATGGCCAGGTTAACCGTTCTGGTCTGATCCATCCGCCTTTCATCAACGCACTTGATATACCGTTTACAGCAATCACAAACGTAGAGCCGGTAAGGGCTTGACTCATGATAGAAGAAAAACTTCAGGCTCTTTTGGTCTTCATTGTTGCAGAAGGGGCATTTTACTCTGTCAAATTTCCACTCCACAGCGCAGAGGGAACAGCGCAGGATCCGCATTCCATCCTCTCGCCGGATCCTGGTCATAAAGGGAATGCCTCCGCAGGCTGGACAGTAATTCCGCCACCAGGGATACTCGGCCAGGAAGTCTTTCATATCACCGGCTGCCAGCTCAAAGAGGGGCCTGGCCAGGGTAAGAGCTATAAATTCCAGGGTATTGGCATCTATGTCCGCCTGGCCGCAGACGTGCAGAAGATAATCGGGATCACGGAAAATCGTCTTATGGATTAACTCTTTCAGGTCCAGATGGTTACAACTCTCAGATACGATAAACGATTCCATCCGGGCGGAGTCTGACTCTGCACATTTCTTGAGAATAGTGCTCAGTTCCATGAAATGGTCTCTGAGAGGTTCTGCCCTGATATTCATCTGGTTAAAGTTAATGAGGGGCATCCCCTGGGTAAGTATTTCCTGCACTCTGTCCTGACTCATCGGGGGGTAAATCTTATCCGCAGCCAGGCGATCTTTGGCCTGATAGTGGGCCTGGAAGATATATTCAAAGAAATCGATGTGAGTCTTCGGAATATACTCCAGAGCTCTTAAACGCTCCAAGTCGTTACGCCATTGTTGTGGTTCAGAATTATTATTCATAGATTTACCTCTTTCCTCATATGTTTTGGGGGATTATCCCTCATTTCCCGGAGTCTCTCCCTGGATTCATTCAGGGATTGCGTCATATCTTTCTGTTCAAAACAGGTACCACGATACCGACCTTGAATATCTCTCTGATTGCTTGAGCTTTCAGCTTCCAGCAGATGAAAAGATGTCATGGGCTTTATGTCTCTTATTCATATTTCTTATACCTGTCTTATGCTTACCTGTCTTATGCTTGCCCGCAATGTCAAGAAAACTGAATCAAAGATTCCTGCCAGGGCTGAAGAGAATGTCCTGCTGGGGGGTAGTCAGGAGGTTGTATGATTCCACCGGCCTTTGAGAAAACCGGAACAGAATAGCATAGCATATCCTGCTGAACGAGCGTGGCACTGCTGCCTTATTCTGCAAGCATAATTCATACCTTCATGGGGTCAATGCAAGCCAATGATATGCGCAATGAAAATATGTTTTCAAACGAAATAAATTAATCTCACTCCTGCAAATTTTTAATTAAGTAAAGAATTTATTGTTTATTTTATAGTTGCATTTTGCAACTTTCCTCAATGCTTGGCGTGATTCCAGGAGTTTTTTACCGAATCTTGACCCTCTGGCAGTTACTCTTTTCCCTCCCCTTTTCCATCCACAGGTATTTGACCTTACCTGACCAGTCAGGAGGCACATTCACCCTGATCTTGACCGCGGTGCTGCTCCAGCTCAGCACAGCATCCTGTGGCTCGCCCAGGCCCAGAGCGGTGCTTTGTGCCTCATCCGCTGAGCCGATACGAATCCGGCTGCTGCCCTGGAGGGGGTTGAACCCGGTGCCGCTGACTCTGACCAGGTTATTGTTTTTCATCGCGGTTGGGATGATAGAATAGATGACCGGTCTTGCGCTCAGCGTAAAAAGCAGAGAATCACTGCAATCTACCTGATAAATAATATCCCCGCTGCTGAGCACCGTGTTGTGATCACTATCTCCAAAATGGATGGATTTTATCGACACTGCCCACTGACCTGATGCCAGGCTTCCGGTTATTGTTGGCTCATTCCCGCTGTCCTGGACATAATCCCGTATGCCGGTGGCAGAATCAGCACTGTCTTTGAAGACACTGGAGAATTTGACCTCAAAACTCGAAGGGCTCCAGTTCCGATAGGCAAGGGCCGTGAAGGTGCCTTGTGAGGAAATAAAATCCACGATGCGGCATACACCATGATAGCCATCGTCAAAAATTTGTGTCTGGCTGCTGCCAAAGCTGCCGCCGATCTCAGGATCGTCGAGCGATATCTTGATCCAGGTGCCGGATGGCCCGCTGTCCGGATTTATGGTCAGGGAGGATAAGCGGTTTTCCTGTTTGTGGTGGCAGCCGCTGGTTGTACAGTCTCTTGTCACCGCCAGGCCGACCCCTGGGACTATTGCATGGCAGGCACTGCACCGATGTTCCTGGACCACCAGGGGAGTGGTATGATGCCGCTCAGCCAGACTGCTGCCATGACAGCCCCGGCAGCCGCTTTCCGTAAGCTCCTCGGAGGGAGGATCAGAAATACCGGTATTCTGAGCTCCATAACCCATGACAGGATAGAAGGGACAGCTATAATTTGTATTAATGGCCTCTCCCAGTCCAGGAGTGCCGAAAACAAGAAGCATGATGATTACTCCAGAGCTTACCAGGCTTCTCTCCCGGGCCATAAGCGGTTTCAGTCTGCGTAACAGGCTAAGGCCCGGTGCTTCTGCTGCCTCCATCGACATCTTCATGACTTGACATCTCATACCCACACTCTCCTCACCGGGAACCATCACAGTGCCCGGCGTATTTTCTTCTCTTATTCAAGAGCATATTACATGCCCTTATTGAGAGAAAAATATTAGATGTTTAAAATGAACTGATTATTTCTTATAATAAGGTCATTGGGGAGGGATTGTTTCAAATTGATTGAGAGGAAAAGCTTACATAGCTTAATAATTGTAAGGAAAATTGCCCAACTGAAAAATACCCAATATGAGTTCGAAATTTATCTTTATAGAAATGGCTTTAAGATCAATATGTTATGTTGGCTTTTTAATTTTAGAATTCGGCGAGGATGTTTCACCTCTGAAACATCCTCGCCGAAAGAACGGGAAGCTCTGAAAGAACGGAAAGTTATGATGACCAGAAATGCACAGTCTAAGAACGCCCCTCACCCCGACCCTCTCCCCGAAGGGGCGAGGGGGAAAAACACTGCCCTGGGCTCTGTGTTTGCTGAACAATGACCAATAACCTGCAATGGTCAGGGCGAATAATCTGCCTTACCGAGTCACCTCCAGAGATACCTGGGTTTGGTCCTGCCTGCCAGCGGCATCCTGGGCGGTTATCGTCAGTTGCTTCACGCCGGCAGATACTCCCGCCTGGATAGTCACGGTAATGCTGTAGACATGGTCGATGGCCAGGGAATCCCCGTGAGTGCCGTCATCATACATAACCTGGGATGAACTGCCCAGAATAGAGCTCAAATCAATGGTGACCGACGCCAGATTATTATCCGTATCAAAAGCATAGGCAGTGATCGTGGTGTTTTGGCCCACCATTACTGCCTGAGGGACAGCCCTGGCTTCTGAAACTGCCGGTGCGAACGATGTCTTGGGCGCAATGCTCGGATGGGCATAAAAGATATTGCTATGGCAGCCGACGCAGCTATGGTTGTAAATGATATTATCCGGCCTGGCCATATTGCCGCCGACACTCTCACTGCGGGTGGCGCTGTCATCATTTCGCAGCGACTTTCGGGCATAGTGGAAATTGTTGCCATAGTATGTTGAAATAGGTTTATCTGGCTCTGACCATAGACCTTCAAATTCAGCCTGAGAATCATCAATTATTATGGTAGATCCGTCACTCACCGACTTAAACTTGACAGCATCGGCGATAACATAACTGAGAGCATCCCTTCGCGGATTACTTAAGTTGCTGACTGTATCCTCGATATCCCCGGAAGTAAGCTCGACAGAGCCGGAAGTCCCCTGATCGAAGGAGAAGGTTCCCAGCAGGTTCCAGACGATCGGGCTTTTGCCCGCATTATTCCGCTGATTTTGGTAGATGACAGTTTCTCCGCCGGAATGTACGACCTTGTACTTGGCATGGCTGGAATTTAAACTGGGGTCGATGCCCCTGATATCAGACCAGGTTACAAAGACTTTATACTGCCCGGCACTCGGAAGATCGGGCCTCCAGGTGCAGGAGCTGCTTTCGTTTCTGATCAGCCAGCCAAAATCGAAGGAGGGCACCCAGTCCTGCGTTCCCGGCGGGCTGATCAATTCACCGTGCCTGATCATGGCCGCAGAGGGCGAGCCGTGGACATTGTGGCAGGTTGTGCAGGTCGAGGCTGCATCGCCGGTACCGTCGAAATCAGAGTCGCAGTAATTCCTGACATTCAGCTTAAGGTGCTGATAATGCTCATTCCGGCAGGTTCCGAAATTCGTGCCAAAAGGTGGATCTTTGTGCCATGGTCCCTGTCCTTCACTATGGCCCAGGAGCTCATATTTGTTATGGCATCTCAGGCAGAGGGCAAAATCCTGCCACGACGAGGCAGGATCGGGAATCGTTGGCGGAGTATTTCTGATTCTCAAGGGAGCCCCGCCATTGACATTTTTTAACCGATATCCTGCCTGATAATTCTTCAGGGAAGCCCGATAGGTTCGATGCTGATGATCGATATGCGCCATTGAGGGGTCATGGCAGTCGGTGCACAGAACCAGGTTCTGTTTTCCGTGTCCTGTCTTATAGTAACCATACGGCTTATCAATGTTCTCGTTACCGATCACCGCCGGAGCATCCACTCCTGGACCATCGGCCCGGCTCCCGGCAGGAACCTCATCATGACAGCCGGCGCACCACGTTTCTTTACCGGCTTCCAGTCTGGTATCGGTATCCTGATATACCCCGCCGCTCCAGTTATTTTTGGCCCCAATGGCCGGATCATTCACTCCGTCATAGGTCCCGTCAGGGCTGTGGCAGGGATCACAGACGCCGGTTTCAGCCAATGGTTTATTATCGGCAAAAAGAAACGTATGCGGATTACCCTCACTGCCGGCAGCATGACAGTCCCAGCATCCGATGGACGGACCACGGTCCGCTGCAAGGTGAGTGTGATGGCTTGGATGGGACTGCACATACTGACTATGGCAATCCTGGCAGGTATTGACGGGAGCACGGTGGTAGGTCATCTGGTCCGGATGGCACATGTTGCACATTTTATTTTTATTCACTGAGCCGGGGCCGGGGCCGGAGAACTGGGTGCAGCCGCCGGTGCTTTGCATGACATCCGAAAGGTCGGCATCCTGTTTTCCATCTGTATCCAGGTACTGGAAGTTGAACATGGGAGCTTTATCGGCAGTACCCGGTGTACTTGCCAGCTCTCCATGCCTGGTCATGGCCGGAGATGGGGAGCCATGAACATTGTGACAGGCCGGGCAGCTCTGGGGTGAATCTCCGGTACCATCCCAGTCAGAGTCCCAGTCCATGGTGTTACCACAGTTACCCCTTCCCTGCAAATGGCGAAGATGCTCATTTTTCACTTTGCCGTTTGCATCGGGGTGATCTTCGTTGCGAAAATTCGTGGCCGGGGGATCCTGGTAAAAATTGCCTGAAGCATAGGCATCGCTCAGGAGCTTATATTTGTCATGGCAGGAAAAGCACAGGGCAAAGTCATTGTCTGTTCTGGGGTATTCCCCGCTGTTGCACCCGGTCCGCGGAATCTCGAGAGGAGGAACCGTCTGTCCATTCACCTCCACGCTCCTGAGACGATAGCCGCTCTGATAGTTGTTCCGGCTGGCCTGGTAGGTCCTGGCCACACCATCGATGTGAGCACTGGCCAGGTCATGGCAGCCATCGCACCTGATCTTGTGGCCATTCCGGTAATAGCCGTACTGTAAATCCTTTTTGAATTCAAATTCACGCAGGCAATTGACGGTCAGCGGCCAGCCACTCACCTTGACAAGTTTGAGGTAGCGGACCGGAATAAACCTGTCCAGCCTGACTTCATTCCATCCCTCTGCCGGTCCTGTTTTCCAGGTAGGAGAGCCAAAGAGGGTGGATGACCCAAGCAAAACCCTGGTACTGCAAGATAAATCATCTCCGCCATCGATGCTCCAGTTGACCTCAAGACCCGAAGCAGTATAAAGCCTGACGTGGGTAACATCGGTAGACTGAGCAAGGTCAAAGGTAATGTATCCCCCTGCGGTACCGGTCGTTCCCGTATTGACGTTATGGTCCAGAAGATTCTCCGCACCCTGAATTCCTGATGCGGCTATGAGAGCAGGGCTCTGCCAGTCTCCAGTCAGGGATTTTCCGGCAATGTTCGGCGCAGCCACAGTCTCAATCACGCAACTTCCGTCATCATGGCAGCCGACACACCATTTTTCCCGGCCCGGCTTCAGATGATCGCCCGCATACACACCCCCGGCCTGCCAGTTGGCTTTGGCCCCGATGACCGGATCGTTCACTCCGTCAAATTGCCCGTCCGGACTATGACAGGGATCACAGACCGTAGTATTGACCAGAGGCAGTCCATCCTTGAAATACCCTGGATAGGGGTTATCGTGACAGTAGCTGCAATCGTCCGGAAGATCAGGCCCCCTCATACTGCTCTGATGGGTTTGCGCCGGACCAGCCGCCGCCTGCCCCCTCCCGGCCTCTCCGAAAATGCCCGGCAAACAAAGCACAAAGAAAATCAATAGTGCTGTCGATCCCTTACCTCTACTCCTCCACCTGTTCTTAATCCTTCTCGTATGCATCGACCCGCTCCTTAACCTTATTCCTTAATAATGAGAGAACCTCACATCCTCATTCAACCACATTGGCCTCAAGGCCACTGACAGGCAGGTAATGATTGCCTGTCTGGTAGAAATCCCCGGCAGTATTATTGCCGGCCTTATTCTTGATGGCGTAACTGTAGTCAGGATTCAAATACAGCCCATACCCGCCATTGTTCCTCATGATGTTCCCCTCGATACGACATTTACCATAAGTACAAATGCCGTGGGAGCTATTGGATTGAGCGGTGCAGCCAGTGACTGTGGATTCGCTGGCTTGCAGACCGCAGGAACTGTTGGAATTTGCCGTGCAGTTGGTTATAGTCGAGGAGTTGGCCTTAAAGCCATGAGATCCATTGGAAATGGCCTGACAATCGGTTATGAGAGAGTATCCGGCCTCGATGCCAAAGGAGCTGTTATGGCTAGATGTGATATTTCTTACTTGATGATTGCTTCCGGACAGGCTGATGCCGGACAGGAAATTCTGCACCGCTCCATTCATGATTTGGGCATTCTCCCCCTGAGAGACAAAGATACCCACACCGCTCCCTCCACTTCCGGGGCCGGTGATGGTATAGCCTGCCAGATCGAGAGTCACATTGCCAGCCCTGATCTTGATCCCGTTCACATTGAGAGTGGATACGGTGATGTTGCCGGTCAGGGTATAATTCCCCGGCTGGTCGATAACGATGGGAAAAGTGGTGGATGGTGTCTGGCTGACTTCAGCCTGTCCCTCTGCCAGGAACAGCAAGCCATTATTAGAGGCAGTAGAGGCAGTGCTGCTCGTGGCGGATGGTGTCTGGCTGGATGTATCCTGCCTCTCCTTCTCGTCAGGAGAAAACAGGCCGCAAGCAGAGAGGATAGCGGTAAGCACGATAAATAACATGGTCAGCAGGACCAATTGAATATTTTTTTTATTTTCCATACAGATTGTTCTCCTGAGGTCATTATGGGCTGAACTCACATGGGGTCCTAAAGGGAATGGCACTTACATAAGAATTAGTAATTTTCCCGCAGAGACGCTGAGACGCAGAGGATATCATTGAAAAGTAAAAGTAAAATAAGTTCCTCCTTGTGCTTTTTTACTTTTTGCTTGCTTCCATGCCGTTGACACATCGGGATATCCCGACTTTCATCAGGCCCTTGCCGGATTGGTTGCTCTCTGCGCCTCTGCGTCTCTGCGGGAGATCGTTTTCCCCTGTGCGCTTTGTGTTCTCTCTATATTATAAGCTTAGCTTATGTAAGTGCCATTCGTCCTAAAGGCCCGTATGCAATTCAGCCTGTTGGCAATAATATGCACGAGGCATGGTATCTCCCTCTGTATAAAGAGCATAAATGATGCCAATCTTCAGCGGCAGATGAACGATGATCGCTCATATTGGTAAGACAACACAATAATATTTCTCCCCTCTATAGGATTTTCACTTCGCTGAAGGCATCAGATCCAAACAGTGTGATGGTTACCATATATGAGCGACGATGATTCAATTTGAATCAAAAAAAGAGGGCATGGTGATAGTTCAGGGGCGGACAGGTCCGCCCCTGAACTCAAGGGGAAAGGAGAGTAGCGGAATCCGCGTTACAGGAAGCAATAGTCTGCCTTACTGAGTCACCTCCAGAGATACCTGCGTTTGGTCCTGCTTGCCGGTGGCATCCTGTGCGGTTATCGTCAGTTGTTTCACGCCGGCAGGTACCCCCGCCTGGATAGTCACGGTAATGCTGTAGACATGATCGCTGGCCAGGGAATCCCCGTGAGTGCCGTCATCGTACATAACCTGGGATGAATTGCCCTGGATGGAGCTCAAATCAATGGTGACCGAGGTCAGGTCATTATCCGTATCAAAAGCATAGGCAGTGATCGTGGTGCTTTGGCCCACCATTACTGCCTGAGGGACAGCCCTGGCTTCTGAGGCTGCCGGAGCGGATGATGTCTTGGGCACAATGCTCGGATGGGCATAGAAGATATTGCTATGACAGCCGACGCAGCTATGGTTGTAAATGATATTATCCGGCCTGACCATATTGCCGCCGACACTCTCACTGCGGGTGGCACTGTCATTTCTCTTCGACTTGCGGTAATAGCGGAAATTAGTACCGTAATGCGTTGAAGCAGTGCTCTTTGTCCATGTTCCCTGAAATTCGGCCTGAGGATTATCGATAACGATAACCGACCCATCAGCCACGTTTTTGAATTTAACAGCATCGGCAACAACACAACTGAGAGCGTCTCTTTCCGGAGTATTGCTGCTGCTGACCGTATCCTCGATATCCTCGGAGGTAAGCTGAAGATAGCCGGAAGTTCCCTGATTGAAGGAGAAAGTCCCAAGAAGGTTCCATACGATCGGGCTCTGGCCGGCATTTTCACGCTGATTCTTATAGATGACGGTTTCTCCGCTGGCATGCACGACCTTAAATTTGGCATGGGATGAGTTTTCACTGAAGTCAAAACCCCTGATATTAGACCAGGTTACCAAAACCTTGTATTGCCCTGCACTCGGGAGATTGGGTCTCCAGATGCAGGAGCCGTCCTCATCTCTGGTCATCCAGCCAAAATCGAAGGAGGGCACATAACTTTGCGTTCCCGGCGGGCTGATCAATTCACCATGTCTGATCATAGCCGCAGAGGGTGAGCCGTGGACATTGTGACAGGTCGTGCAGGTCGAGGCTGCATCGCCGGTGCCGTCAAAATCGGAATCGCAGTAATTCCCGACATTCAGCCTGAGGTGCTGATAGTGCTCATTCCGGTAGGTTCCGAAATTTGTACCAAAAGGCGGATCCTTATGCCATAGACCCTGGCCCTCGCTGTGGCCCAGCAGCTCATATTTATTATGGCAGCTCAGGCAAAGGGCAAAATCCTGCCACGATGTAGTCGGATCAGAAATCATGGGCGGAGTGTCTCTGATCTTCAAGGCAGGCCCGCCATTGACCGTCTTTAACCGGTATCCTGCCGTGTAGTTGTTCAGGGATTCCTGATAGGTTCGATGCTCATGGTCTATATGCATCAGGGAGGGATCGTGGCAGTCGGTGCACAGGACCAGATTCTGCTTTCCATGCCCTGTTGTATAATAGCCATAAGGCGCAGCAGCACTCTCGTCGCCGATCACCGCCGGAGCATCCACCCCTGAACCATCGGCCCGGCTCCCGGCGGGAACCTCGTCATGGCAGCCTGCACACCACTTTTCTTTACCCGCTTTCAGCCTGGTATCCTGATAGACGCCGCCGCTCCAGTTATTCTTGGCCCCAATGACCGGATCGCTTACTCCGTCATAGGTCCCTTCGGGGCTGTGGCAGGGATTACAGACTTCGGTTTCAGCCAATGGCTTATTATCGGCAAAGAGAAAGACATGCGGGCTATTCTCATCGCCGGCAGCATGGCAATCCCAGCATCCGATGGATGGCCCCCGGTCTGCCGCAAGGTGAGTGTGGTGGCTTGGATGGGACTGCACCTCCTGGCTGTGGCAATTCTGGCAGGAATTGCCAGGAACGCGATGGTAGGTCACCTGATCGTTATGGCACATGCCGCACATTTTATTTTTACCCACTGAGCCGGGGCCGGGGCTATAGAACTGGGTGCAGCCGCCGGTGCTTTGCATGACATCCGAAAGGCCGGAATCGGCTTTCCCCTCAGCGTTCAGATACTGGAAGTTGAACATGGGAGCCTTGTCAGCAGTACCGGGTGTACTGGCCAGTTCTCCATGCCTGGTCATGGCCGGAGAGGGGGAGCCATGAACATTGTGACAGGCCGGGCAGCTCTGGGGTGAATCTCCGGTACCATCCCAGTCAGAGTCCCAGTCTTTGGTGTTACCACAGTTGCCCCTTCCCTGCAGGTGGCGAAGGTGCTCATTTTTCACTTTGCCGTTTCCATCAGGATGATCTTCATTTTTAAAGTTCGTGGCCGGAGGATCCTGAAGAAAGCTGCCCGAAGCATAGGCATCGCCCAGGAGCTTATATTTGTCATGGCAGGAAAAGCACAGGGCAAAGTCATTGCCGGTTCTGGGATTTTCCCCGCTGTTGCACCCGGTCCGCGGAATCTCGAGAGGAGGAACCATCTGCCCATCCACCTCCACGCTCCTGAGACGATAGCCGCTCTGATAGTTGTTCAGGCTGGCCTGGTAGGTCCTGGCCTCGCCATCGATGTGAACACTGGCCAGGTCGTGGCAGCAATCGCACCTGATCTTATGGCCGTTACGGTAATAGCCGTACTGTAAATCCTTTTTGAATTCAAATTCACGCAGGCAATTGACGGTCAGCGGCCAGGGACTCACCCTGCCAAGTTTGAGATACCGGACCGGAATGAATCTATCCAGCCTGACCTCATTCCACCCTTCCGCAGGCCCTGTTTTCCAGGTCGGAGCGGCAAAGATGACGGATGACCCCAAGAGTGTCTTGGTGCTGCAGGCCGGATCGTTCCCCCCGTAGACATTCCAGCAGACCTCAAGATCCGACGCTGTGTAAAGCCTGATGTGGGAAACATCGGCAGTCTGAGCAAGATCAAAGGTGATGTATCCCCCTGCGGTACCGGTCGTTCCCGTATTGACGTTATGGTCCAGAAGATTCTCCGCACCCTGAATTTCGGATGCGGCTATGAGAGCAGGGCTCTGCCAGTCTCCAGTCAGGGATTTTCCGGCAATGTTCGGCGCAGCCACAGTCTCAATCACGCAACTTCCGTCATCATGGCAGCCGACACACCATCTTTCCCTGCCCGGCTTCAACTGATCGACCTCATACACACCCCCGGCCTGCCAGTTGGCCTTGGCTCCGATGACCGGATCGTTCACTCCGTCAAATTGCCCATCCTGGCCGTGGCAGTGATTGCAGACCGTGGTGCTGGCCAGAGTCAAACCATCCTTCAGATATCCAGGATAGGGATCATCATGGCAATAGGTACAGCCAATGAGTTGAGGCCCTCTCAAGCTGCTCTGGTGTATGCCGCAGAGCGGGCTGGACCATCCCCTCCCTGCTTTCCCTGCAATACCTGATAAACAAAGAATAACAAGAGCCAAAACCGCTCTTGATCCTTTCCCATTCCCTCTCTCAGTCCTTCTGTTAATCCTTCTGTTAATCCTTCTCTCAAGCATTATCCTGCTCCCTGACCTGTGAATTTTCCGGAAAAAAGCTGCAATAACCCCTGGTGTATCTTATGGTATGTTATTTATGACATATTGTAGAGTTATTCATCCACATTAGCCTCATCACCGCTGAGAGGCAGGTAATGAGTGCCTGTCTGATAGAAATTCCCGGCGGCATTATTGCCAGCCACATTCCTGATGGCGTAGCTGTAGTCAGGATCCAGATACAGCCCATATCCGCCATTGTCCCTTATGGTGGTCTCCTCAAGACAGCATTTATCGACAGCATAAATGCCATGTGAGCCATTGAAGCTGGCCGTGCAACCAGTAACCGTGCAGGAGGTGACATGCATACCGCAGGAACCGTTGGCATTCGCCGTGCAGGTGGTTATCGTCGAAGAGGTGGCCATAAGGCCATGTAAGCCGTTAGCATTGGCCTGGCAATCTGTTATGAGAGATGATCCGGCCTCGATTCCAGAGGAACTGTTCTGGCAGGCACTGACATTTTTGAGCTGATGATTATTGCCGGAAAGGTTGATGCCGGAAAAAAAACCCTGCACTGTTCCGTTGATGATTTCAGCATTCTCCCTCTGAGCAACAGAGATGCCGATGCCGGTCCCTTCACCTCCCGGACCGGTGAGAGTGTAGCCATTCAAGTCAAGAGTGACATCGTCGGCCATGATCTCAATGCCGTTTACCTGAGGGGTTGATACAGTGATATCGCCAGTCAGGATATAATTTCCCGGCTGGTCAATGACAATGGGAAAGGTGGTAGATGGCGTCTGGCTGATTTCAACCTGACTGTCCCCCTCATCAGCGGAAAGGAGCCCGCAAACCGAGGGGATAGAGATAAGCGTTATAAACAGTAAGGTCAGCAGGACCAATTGAGTATTCCTTTTACTTTTCATACAGGTCATCCTCCTGAGATTATTAATTGGGTTAGAGATATCTGCTGCAACCGTGAGTTCTGCTTCCGGCTGTTTGAGCCGGTCCGATAAGCTTCGATAGGTATCCTGGCCTTTCCCACCTCCTTGTAAGGAATTCTTTACAGCTAACCACCCTGCCAGGAATATGGAATAGGGCCTAAGATTGGATGAAATCGAGGCTACTGGTAGCAATATATTCAAGGCATAGGTATCTTTTTAAATAAAGTAGCATAAATGATGCCAATCTTCAGTGATAGATGAGAAACAATTCAATTCCTGAGGTAACTACTCAGGCACAGAGGCACAAAGGGGCAAAGGCACAAAGGGGGCAAAGAAGATAGATGAATGCTGGGCAATTTAGCTGGGAAGTTAAACAGCAAATAGACACAAATAGGCAAAGGTAACTTTGTGCCTCTGTGCCTTTGCCCCTTTGTGCCTGAGTAGTTACGATTTATGAAAATACCTTCTCTGCAGCACGTGGGACCTCAATGGGAACGAAATAATCAGCCGGATATAGATAATCCTCCCCTGATTCATCAATGACTCGAAGGTATTGATGTTCGCCAGCTTGCTTGTCGTCTATCACTTGATAGATTTTCCGCAATTCCAGAGAAGCAGAGTAATTTTCATTTTTAATGCAAACAACGAATTTTGATTCCAAAATATGTTTATCCTTCCTCATTATTTTTATAAATTAATTTTACAGAATCCTTTTTAATTTAATTTCCTTCTTGCCAATTCCATGAGCCTCGTACCAATGCACCTCGGCTTTACACATAAATCCATCGGAGAGACGAACCAAAGCTATCCCCTTTAATTTTCTCCATCTCCCAGTGCCATATATTTTCCGCAATCTTTTAACCTCATGAATTGAATTTCCCACCGATATTATTTCAATACTCGTGATTTCACTAATTATTTCAAAATTCATCGATCACTATGGGACAAATATAAGTCCATCTCCTCCGTAGCCTATTATTAGCATAGATTAAAATAGTTGAGATTGTCAACTTGCAAGGTGGTAATGTAGCTTTAGCTTATTGTACTTACCAATCCATAATCATCTCCATACCCTCGCACATTACATAAACCAACTTCATCTGGCTGGAGAGCCAGAACTGCCTCCACGAATATTGGGGTCAAATCTTTATTTTTGACAATTATGATCATTTTAAGGTAATCTTTAAGCATGAGTAGACCTTTGCGTATCCAATATCCAGGTGCAATATATCACATCACAGACCGTGGAAATGAGCAGAAAAGTATTTTTGGGGATGATGAGGATCGCCTACGTTTTCTGAACATTCTTGCTCAATCGGTTAAGACCTATCAGGTCAGAGTCCACTGTTTTGTATTGATGTCGAATCATTTCCACCTGTTGGTTGAAACTCCCTTGGGAAATCTTGGAGATTTCATGCGTCACTTTACTATTACCTATACATCTTATTTCAATCGACAACATAATCGTTGCGGTCATCTGTATCAAGGTAGATATAAAAGTCTACTCATCGAAAAAGATGCCTATTTTTCAAGTGTATCCCGTTATATTCATCTGAATCCGGTCAGGGTCAATGATATCAGGAAAAAAACAATCGGAGAACAACTTGATGTTTTGTGGAATTACCAATGGAGCAGCCTTCCCGGATATCGAGATACCAAAGGCAGATATGAGTTCGTTGAGTATGGATATATACTTGAGGAATTTGGTGGTGATACTCTTGGGGGAAGAAGAGCGTATACAAAACAGATTGAGTCAGATGTGGCGGAGGGTTTATCGATAAAGGATAAAATCATTGGACAAAGCCTGCTTGGAGGAGATGGTTTTGTTTCCTGGGTCAGTGATAAGTTTTTGAAAGGAGTAAAAGACAGAGAGCGGCCAGCGGTAGGTAAGGTTTACCGATATGTCGCCAAGGATGAAATCCTCAAAGCTGCAGCGGAGGTGCTTGAGATGAGGCCAGAGGAATTGATAAAAACCTCTGGAATAACAAGATATATTAGCATGGATCTTTTGTATCGGTTTGGCGGATTGAATAACCGGGAAATAGGAGAGCTGTTTGGAGTCGACTACTCGACCGTGAGCCAGAGCAGAAAGCGATTGCGGCAGGGTATGAAACATGATGAGGAACTTCAGGGTCTCTTTCGAAAGATTGAACGACTATTGTCGCCTGGTTGCTATCGGACGTTACAAGAATAAAGATTTGACCCCCTTGCTCTTATTACCATAAAACAGAAAAAGGTAAAATTATTTATTTTGCTGTTCAGCTTGAGGTAGAGTTAGAAGGGAAATGGAAACCAGTAATTCGATATGATTGTAGTCATAACTTTGCTCATATAGATCGATACAATAATAAAGGCAAAAAAATAAAAGAGAATATTAATCTTCCATATGAAGATAGTTTAACCTTAGCGGATGAAGATATAAACATTAACTGGGAATTGTACAAAGAGAAGTTTTTAAGAGGAGAACATCCATGAACATTTATGAAAGAAGAACCAGCGTTCTTGGAATTGAATTTGATCGATACATGAGAGAGCATCCGGAATTTTCTGAAAAGATTCCCAACAATGCCCACATAGTCCTGCTTTTGGAGGGAGATAAAGAATTCAATGAATGGAGTACTAATCTTGCAAAGAAACAAGCAGAAGAAGATCAAACAATGGTCTATATCACTATCAAAAAAATGGCACCAGCTCACTCACGGATAAAGGATTTAGAACTGGTAGCTGGATAAACCTTTCGAAAATTAACGCCTAACCAGGGCTGAGGTAAGCATAAATATCGACACGAGAAAATGGGGTTTTTTGCCCAACGCCCCGAAAAGGTAAAACGAGGACTTTTCAATTAGCCTCAACTTATTGATTAAAAATAGATTCCTTGTTAAGGAGCAACCAACGGTTTGACTATTTCTCAATCTCAATTAGAAGAAATTCCATTTCTTCCAATCCTACCGCAAAATTAAACGATCGTTTTTACTATCACTCCACAAAGATAAAAATGTCTGACAAATATCTAACTAGAATATATAATTAAATCGAAAATGATGTTTTATTCTAACTATTGCCTTTTAAGTCCCAATATAGCCCAAACCCACCATTCTTATGCAAGCACTTGACATCCACCACACTCCCCCTCCCCTCCTATTCCCTCCCTTTTCTACTCGTGCCTGAGCGCATCGATGGGGTTGAGTCTTGCGGCCTGGCGGGCAGGGAAGAAGCCGAACAGTATGCCTACGGCCCCTGAGAAGAGGAAGGCGATCAGGGTAATTCCGGGATCGAACACGAAGGGTACATGGAGAAGATTGGTGCCTGCGGCGGCCATGGCAAATCCGAGCATTATTCCGGCAACCCCGCCGAGCAGCGAGAGAACCACCGCCTCTACCAGAAACTGCATGAGCACCTCCCTCTCCCGTGCGCCGATGGCCAGACGAATGCCGATTTCCCGCGTTCGCTCGGTGACGGATACCAGCATGATGTTCATGATGCCGATCCCCCCGACCAGAAGGCTCACGGCGGCCACGGCGGCAAGCAGCGCGGTAAGCAGCCTGGTCGTGCCGGTCATGGTGCTCACCAGCTCCTGCATGTCCCTGACATGGAAATTATCATCTTCCCCCTGCGGGATGCGCCGGCGCTCCCGCATCAGGCGCTCGATATCCAGCCGGGTCTTTTCCGTGGAGATGCCATCCTTCACCGACAGAAAAATGGCACTGATCTCCTGGTTTCCGGCGATGCGGCGATGGAAAGTGCGAAGCGGCACCAGGACGACATCGTCCTGGTCCATTCCGAAACTGGACTGCCCCTTGGATTCGAGGACGCCAATGACTTTGCAGGAAAGCTTTTTCAGGCGGACCATGGCCCCCAGAGGGTCCTGGCTGCCGAAAAGCTCCTTGCACACGGTAGTTCCCAGAATGCAGACTGCCTTTCCCCCGGAAAGCTCGGTATCCGTGAATTTGCGACCGGCCTTGAGTGGCCAGTTTCGCACCTGCAAATAGGCGTTGTCGGTGCCGGTGATCGAGGTGGACCAGTTTTCATTGCCGAAAATAGCCTGGAGGTTTTGTGAGGCTGTCGGCGCTACGGCCACCAGACCGGAGATAGTATGAGCCACCGCCTCGACATCCTTGAGGTCGAACGGCGGAGCTGTTGACCGCGTGCCACCGGGGCCTCGAAAACCCTGGCCTGGCCTGACCTGAAGCATGTTGCTGCCGAGTTTGGCAATATCTGAAGTTACCTGAAGCGTTGCCCCTTTGCCCAGAGTCACCATGGTGATAACTGCGGCCACTCCGATGACAATACCCAGAATGGTCAGTGACGAGCGCAGGACATTGCGCCGGATCTCCCGCAGGGCAAGAAAAATCGTGTCCCATACCATTATCGGATACCTCCCCCGTTGTGCTTCTCGAATTCGATCAGGCCATCGCGAAAGTGAATGATGCGCTGCGCATAAGCCGCCATATCTGCTTCGTGGGTCACCATGACAATGGTGAGTCCGTGCTCCCGGTTGAGGGAGCGGAGCAGCTCCATGATTTCCCGGCTGCGGACCGTGTCCAGGTTGCCGGTAGGCTCATCAGCCAGCAGCACGGCAGGGCTGGTTACCATTGCCCGTGCTATGGCCACCCGCTGCTGCTGCCCGCCGGAAAGCTCGCCCGGCGTATGCTTTTCCCTCCCCGCCAGGCCCACTGCCTCAAGGGCCTTGCGGCTTCGCATATGCCGCTCCCTGGCTGGAACGCGGCGGTAGATCAGGGGCAGTTCTACATTCTCCAGGGCCGAGGTGCGGTTTAAGAGGTGAAATCCCTGAAACACGAATCCGAGATAATGTCGCCGCAAAAGGGCGCGCTGATCCCGGGAAAGTGCACCCACCTCGATGCCCCGGAAAAGATAGCTGCCGCTCGTGGGTACATCCAGGCATCCCAGGATGTTCATACAGGTTGATTTCCCCGATCCGCTCGGCCCCATGACAGCCACAAAATCGCCATTATAAATCTGCAGGTCTACACCGGCCAGGGCCTTCATGGCTGCATGGTCTTTGCCATAGACCTTGGTCACCCCCTGAAACTCGATAAGCGGCCGATCATGCGGTGACGAAGCGCTCCCTGTCATTGACCCGGCCTCACCATATCGACCAGCAAGGGAAGCCCCGGCTGGACATCGCCCGCCTTCACCTCGGTCATCTGGCCGTCGGTTAAGCCGATGGTCAGGGGTATGGCTGCCGGTTTCCCCTCACGAAGTATCCAGACCTTGCGCTGATGACTGTTAGCTGCTGCCTTCTTCTGCTGCCGCTGCATGGCCGAGGCAGGTCTTCTCCCCGGAGGGCGCGGCAGGAGCATGGTCACCAGGTTCCTGCTCTGTTGAGGTTTTTCGTCCTCCTCAGCTTCAGGATCAAACCGCAGGGCAGCGTTCGGCACCAGGAGCGCATTTTTAACCTCCCTGACGATAATATCGGCAGTGGCAGTCATGCCTGGCCGAAGCAGCAAGTCCTGGTTATTTACCTTCAATACAGTTTCGTAAGTCACGACTCCGTTGACTGTCTGGGCACCATAGCGCACTTCGGTAATATGTGCCGGAAACCTGCGGTCAGGGAAAGCATCTACCGTGAAGGTGGCCTCCTGCCCTTCTGTCACCTGGCCCACATCAGCCTCATCCACATCCACATGAAGCTCCATCTGGGTCAGGTCCTCGGCCAGGACAAAGAGCACCGGGGCCTGCAGAGAAGCGGCCACGGTCTGGCCCGGCTCGACACTCCGTTTCAGGACCAGGCCGTTGATGGGGGAGCGGATGACCGCTTTGGAAAGGTCTGTCTGATAGGCCTCAAGCTCCGCCCTGGCCTCGGCAACCAGGGCCCTGGCGCTGGCCTCATCAGCCTGACCGCGCTTTACGGCCGCCTCGGCCGCATCAAGATCATTCTGTGAGGGCACCTTGTGATTGCTCAATTGATAAAGCTGTTTGAGCCGGTCCAGCCTGCTGAGGGCTTCGGCCACCGTTGCCCTGGCCTGCAGGACTTTGGCCCGGGCCGATTCCAGGGCAGCCCTGGACTGGGTGACCCGCGCGTTCAGCTTTTCCGTATCGAGCCGCGCCAGAACCTGTCCGGCTGTTACCCGGTCATTGTAATCAGCCTCCACACTCTTGACGATGCCGGAAAGCTCACTTCCCACATCCACCTGGTTGGTGGGCTCAAGGGTGCCGGTGGCGGTCACGGTTACGGTCAGATCTCCCCGCTGTGCTTCCTGGGTCTTGTACTGCATCGAATTGGCCTTGTCAGCATCCCTGCGGAGGCTGACAATAATTATGGAGGCCGCAATCAGGACGGCCAGGATGAGCAGTCCGGCCTTTCTTCGCCTCCTTCGGCCTAAAGATGCCTGGTCAAGGCCGAGGTTTTCTTCCATATCGGATTGCTGATCGGATGTTCGATCAGGTTTCTGACTCATCTTTGATTTCATCGATCCTCTCCATAAAATGGTTACGAAAAAAGCGGTATCCAGCCGCCTCCGAGGGCCTTGTAGAGCCGTATCAGACTGGAGGTGACCTCGCTGTCGCTCGCTGCCAACTGGTTCTGGAGGGACAGCGTGGACCTTTGCGCATCCAGCACCGCCTGAAAATCGATCAGTCCGGCGGAATACTGGCTTTCGGCCAGGGCTTCGGCCCGCTGGGCAGCCTGCGATGCCTCCTCCAGGTGCTGCCGGCGCACCTGCTCTTTGGCATAAGCGACCAGTGCATCCTCGACATCCTTCAAGGCTGTGAGGACCGCTCTTTCATACTCGATTACGGCCTGCTCCAAAAGTGCATCCTGCACCTCGACGTTTTGCCGGATGCGGCCTGCGTCAAACAGGGGCCAGGTAATATTCGAGCCGATTCTGAGAATCTGAGTGGCTGAGGTGAACAGGTCATTCAGCGTAAGAGACTCAAGGCCGATTGATCCGGTCAGGCCGAACGTGGGATATCGCTGCGCATTGGCCGCGGCGACCCTGGCAGTCTGCGCTGCCAGCCTGCGCTCTGCCTGCCGGACAGCGGGAATGCGCCGCAGGGCCTCAGCAGGCACTCCAACCGCGATCTCGACCGGTGCGACCGGGACAGGTGCCGTCTGGGAAAGCTCTTCATGGAGCGAGCCCGGTTTTTTACCCAGCAGCAGGGCAAGCCGGTTCATGGCCTGCTCAAGCCCTGCCTGAAGCGAAGGTATGGATGAGCGGGTCTCCTCCAGATTGGATTTGGCCCGCTCGACATCGAGGGAACCCGTCAGGCCGGCTTCAGAGCGCCAGAGCGTAAGATTATAGGTTTCCTCCTGCGCTTTGCGGCTCTTTTCAGCTATGGCCAGCCTGGTCTGATAGAGCCGGACCTCGACATAATTCAGGGCCACTTCAGCCGAAAGGCTCACCAGAACGTCCCGCATATTTTCCCGGCTGGCCTCGATATCCGCTTGCGCCGCCTCGGTGGAGCGCTGCACCCTGCCAAAAAGATCCATCTCCCAGGCGGCGTCAAATCCCGCCTTGAAGAGCTTGCTCTCCCTGCCGTCGCTGCGGCTCAGGGAGGCGGAGCCGGTCGCATCCAGGGTCGGATAACGGTCGGACTCGCTGATGCCCCGGCGCGCCCGCGCCTCCCGCAGGCGGGCCCGACTGCTGCGAAGATCCAGATTGCCATTGACCGCGCGGCTGATCAGGCTTGTCAGCACCGGATCATTCAACCGGGACCACCAGGCAGCCAGGGTCTGGGCGTCCAGGGGGGATGCAGTCAAACCACCTGACAGCTCGGCGTTCCACGCTTTGGGCGCCGCCGGATCAGGCGGCACATAATCCGGCCCGACAACCACGCACCCCGCAAACAGCAGCGGCACAAGCAGCAGCAGCATGAGGATGTTTTCAATCCGCTGATTATTCACGATCCTTCCCTTTTCCTTCCGGGCCGGGATGATGCTTCCCGATGAGGTCCAGAAATTTTACCAGTTGTTGTGGAGTTAAAATTTTTCTTACTTCCAGGATTCCTTCCAGCCGGTTATCCTCTTTCTGGCCAAGTAAAGCCTTTAATTCTGCATGAAGCTGGTTGATTTTCTCCATCTGGAGATCAGGTTTTTGCAGCTCCTGTTTCAGCTCTTCCTTCTTGGCCCGAATACGACCTTTCAGTTCCTCTTGTTGTTTTTCATGCCTGTTTCGATGGGCTTTCAGTTGGCTATCCTGTTCAGGAGTCAGATTAAGCTGCTGAAAGATTTCTACAATCTGGGCCTCTCTTGTCTCCGGATTCGGTTCATCCTGCCTACCCCGGGAACTGGCTGCATACGCGGGAGTCGCACCGAGACTCATGATTACCAGAAGACAGATAAGTATCCTGCCCTGTAATTTCATCGGATATTCCTCCTTTCCTCTGTATAGCGGTTTTCACCTGGCCAAACTACAAAAATTAGCTCCAGAGGTTTTTCACTCTCCCATACTCCCACTCCTATGCTTTTCTCTGGGCTTACCTCTGTGCCTCTGTGTCTCTGTGGTATCCTTTGTCTTTGTCTTTTTGTTAGTTTATCTATCACCCCGGATGCAATAGACATATCCGGGGTTACAGGAAATATTCTTCAATGGCTGTACCATATCCATCATTTTCTTCAATCGAAGCGTGCTCCGGCTCCTCCATGACATCAGAAAGGTATTTGACCTGCCTGAGCGGCTGCACTCCGGCAAATCTTGCCCTGGCAGCTCTCTTATGGTTCAGGTGAAAGTCCGACAGGATAACCATCATGACCAGGGCCGATACCGCTACGATGAGCACGGCAAAAGCAGTTTTGGGCGTAGCGAAAATATACTGGAGCAGACTGTGTATTCTTGCCGGGAAGCTTTTCGCCCTGCTGCCTTCCTCGGTACCAATGCCCTCTTTGACCCGGTTCCATATTACCTCCGGCGGCTTGATTCTCCGGGCATATTCAAATGGCTCCCTGGCTGCATTGTGGATGCTCTGTTCGAATTGCCTGCATGCAGGGCAGACAGCCAGATGACCTTCAATTTCATTGGTCATTATCTCGTTCGTTTCGCCGTCAAGATAATCTGTCAAGAGCAACTCCTGAATTTTTTTGCATTTCATTTTTTGTAGCCTCGCTTTTCCGGTAAGCTATAAGAGCCTCCCGTGCTCTTTTGAGCCTTGAGCGTACCGTGTTAATATTAATATTCAAAACCTCGGATATTTCTTTATAATTCAGTCCCTCGATCTCTCGCAGCACGATGCAGGCTCGCTGATCAGGATTGAGCACCCCCAGTAAATCGGTGATGAGTCTTTCGGTGTCATCCTGATCAATGGCTGTTTCTGCCAGGGGAGAGATGCACTGCTCAGCAAGGGAACTGTCATCGTCCCGCCGGTTCATCTCCTCGGTTATTCCTTTGCAGGCAGTTATGGCTGCATTCACCGTAATTCTGTATACCCACGTCTTAAAGGATGAGAGAAACCGGAAGTCTTTAAGATTCTTATATATTTTTATAAATACCTCCTGAGTGACATCTTCCGCATCGTCACGGTTGTTCGTTATCCGGAAAGCTATGGTATAGACAAATTCAGAAGCAGCCCGGTAAATCATCTCGAAAGCTTCTTCATCACCCAAAGATGCCTGTAGTAAAATATCCCTGGAAATGTCCTTCACTTGTCCCTCCAGTCAATGCGCCCTTACACCACTTAGACAAGAGAATTTCGGAAAAAGTTCCCTCGATCGCGAATTGTAGCACAATTCAAAGAAGAGAAGATATCAGGATGTTAAAACGTGTAGCCAATGCTTATGGCCAGAGAATGGGCATAGCCATTTTTAAAAGTGATGGCATGTGAGCGGTCAACGGGATCACCTTCAACAACCACAATTCCCTTCCTGTCCCTCGAAAGCACAGAGGTATACGCAATATCCATGGTCCACTTGATCCAATGGAAGCCGGTTCCCAGGCTGAACATGGCAAGGTCATTATTCGGGACCATATAATCCAGGTGGTGCTCATCGATCGGTGATTCGTCAAACACGGAGCCTGCCCGCAGATCCAGCCAGTCATTCACGGCATACTCCAGGCCGAGCTGATATCGCCAGGTATTGTGCCAGTCCTTGGGGATTTTCTGATGGGATGATGCCGGGTCAGCGGGATTGGGGGGCGTGGATAGATCAATGACCAGCTTATCGAAGCTGCTCCAGCCGGTATAAATCAGAGAAAATTCAGCACTCAACTGTTCTATCGGCGATACGGCCACACCTGCGGAAATTGACGCAGGCAGCCTGATTTTACCGGATCCATTGGAGTTATGAAAAAACTTTACGGTTGGATCGAGTGGATACGGCACGCTGGAGGGGCTGTACTGAACCTCGCCTCTCAGATTCTGATTGACATTACTGCGGCAGGTCAGGCTCAAGGACAAGCGGTCGCCGGGCTGGTAATGAAGGCCAAGATTTGCACCGAGAGCAAGGTCGTCGGCAGTTATTCGGCTGTCGATTTCTCCACCGGCAAAACCGGGATCGGCAATTTTGTTTTTTGACACTATTGCAAAGTACATGGCCTCCAAACCAATGGCAGCAGATAGTTCATCGCTGATTTTAAAGGCCCAGTCGGGATTGAGAGAATAACTTTCGATGTCAGCGCAGTAGCTGCCATACCTTCCTGCCCAGTTCGCGGGGAATCGGGTTGAGAGACCGAATCGTGAATAGAGGCCCAGGCCAAACCAGGAACGGTCATTACACTGGCAGGTGAAGTAGACGTTGGACGGGAAAAGTAATAAATCCCTGGTGTCAGTTGAGGTAGTTGTATTGCCTCTGCTGACCACTGCGGTGACTTTGGGGCTGATCATGCTCGATCCGAATGAGGCCTGGACACCTTCCAGGCGGGTGATTCCAGCCGGGTTAAATGCCAGTGCGCAAGGATCGTCAGCTCTGGCTATGGCCGCCCCGCCAAGGGCGCTGCCCCGCGCCCCCCACTCGTACAGGGCAAAACCGGCGGACCAGACCAGGCTGCAGTCGCCAAGCATGGCAAATAACAGTGCACATAAACAAATGAATAGGATTTTTTTCATACCATCCTCCCCCTTGAGAGTTCCTTCGGTATTTTGGGCTGGTTGTGATGAGCTTGGCAGTGATAAATATTTATATTTTTGGTCTTAAATATAAAGATCAATTTCAAATAGTATTTATCATATAAATTTTATCCTGCTTTAAAATTTGAACAAAATATAAGATTATGGTATTATACTATAAGAAGGGGTAAGCGATACCGAAGGAACCATATTTTACTCAGTAAATTTACCAGCTCTCTCCCCTGCTGAACGGCGAAGGGGCTCGATCATGAGTTTTTTGACGGTTGTCAATATTTTGAGTTTTGTTGTTCACTCGTTCCTGGCTATTTTCGTATTGGTAAAAAGCCCCAGGTCTCCACTGAACAGGGTAGGGTCAGCTCTCATCGGCTGTTTTGCCATCTGGAGCCTTGGAGCCATGTTCATGTGTAACCACTTTATTCCCAGGGACATGGCTATGAGATTTGTTAACATAATCTTCGTTGGGGCTGCAGGATTTATGGGCCTTACCGTCTGGTTTCATCTTATCTTTACTGATAAGAAAGCCATACTGAAAAATAAAATATTCTCTGTGATTAATTTCTCCTTACCCCTGTTTTTCATTTATCTGCAGTGGAAGGATCAGGCAATTGCAGAGGACGTATTGAAGGAAAGTTATGGATGGACGCTGGTCTGGTCGAATTCAATCTGGACATATGCCTATGATCTTTATTTCATTTCCACCATTATGGCGGCACTTTACCTGCTTTTCCGTTTTCGGAGAGAAACGAAATCGCCAATTAAGAAAAAACATACCCTTGTTCTCATGACAGCCACCGGCATTGCATTCATGTTTGGAACGATAACCGATGTCATTCTTCCACAATTACATATTCATGTCATCCCGGTGTCGGGGAACGTCATTGCCCTGATATGGATAGCCGGACTGGTCTACGCAATCGCCAAGTACAAACTTTTTACGGTTTCCCTGGCCACGGCAGCCGAAAACATCATTTCCACCATGAGTGACTGCCTCATTCTTCTGGACACCGGGGGAAGGATACAACTTGCCAATGAGGCCTGTTTCGATACGCTGGGATATACGGAAAATCAGCTCAAGGAGCAGCCATTGACTATCCTTCTCCCCCCTGAACAGGTGGAGAACCATCAGCTCAGGGAAATAATGAGCGGAAAGGAACTCAGGAACTTCTACCTTACTCTCAGAGACAAAAACGGGGTGCAGGTCCCGGCCAGTCTCTCGACTTCGGTCCTGCACGACAAGGAGGGGAATACAGCCGGAATTGTCTGGATCGCCCGTGACATGACCGAGCGCTGGCGGGCGGAGGAGGAGAAAGCCAGGATCCAGACACAACTGCTTCAATCACAAAAGATGGAAGCCATCGGTATCCTGGCCGCAGGTGTGGCCCATGATTTCAATAACCTGCTGACCACCATTCAGGGCTATACCACCCTGGCCATGATGAATATATCCGATGAGGACCCTGCGTCCATGGACCTTAACCAGGTAAGAGAAGCGGCTGGCAGGGCGGCGAACCTTACCCGCCAGTTGCTCCTTTTCAGCCGCAAGCAGCCGATGGAGCATACGTTCGTCGATCTGAACGATCTGATAGATAACCTGCTCAAGATGCTCTACCGCCTCATTGGTGAGGATATTACCATTGCTACTGAGCTGGAGCCCCATATCTGGCCGATTCTGGCCGATGAGGGAACAATCGAGCAGGTAATTATGAATCTGGCGGTCAATGCCAGAGATGCCATGCCAAAGGGGGGCAGGCTTACCATCAAGACGGAAAACGTAATCCTGGATGAAAAGGATTCTGAAAATATTCCTGAAGCCCGGCCCGGCCAGTTTGTCTGTCTCCAGATTGCGGATACCGGATGCGGTATGGATGAGAGGACCGCCGAGCGGATATTTGAACCCTTTTTCACCACCAAAGAGATCGGAAGAGGAACCGGTCTTGGCCTTTCGGTAGTCTACGGCATTGTCAAACAGCATGAAGGGTGGATTAACATTTACAGCAGGTTGGGAGAAGGATCGGTATTTAAGGTGTACCTGCCGGTCCTTCTCTCTCAGGCATACTGGAAGGGAGAAGAGGTTATTCCGCTTCAGGATCTTCAGGGCAGGGGTGAGCGGATTTTAGTCGTGGAGGATGAAGAGGGGGTTCGTAAATCGACCGTCAGGGTGCTGCAAAAAAACAACTATACGGTAAATGAGGCTTCAAGCGGGCGGGAAGCCCTGGATATCTGTGAGCGGGCACAAGGAAAGTTCGCTCTGGTGTTAAGCGATGTAGTGCTCCCCGACCAGAGCGGTCTCGAACTGGTCAACCGGCTTCTTGCGCGCCAGCCTGACCTCAAGGTTCTCATGACCAGCGGCTATACTGACCAGAAGTCACTGTGGCCTGCCATCCAGCAGAGAGGATTCCGGTTTCTCCAGAAGCCCTATTCCCTGTCTGACCTGCTTCGGAATTTGCGGGAGATAATAGAGGGAGATAAAGTGAAGGTTTAAATTCCCCAAAACCCGGCCTTTTACAATTGCACTCTTCAGTTATCCCCAAAATCATGATACTATTACCTGTGGTGGGAAGGAGACAGCCCTCCAGGCTGTGGCTGTTCCCTGCCCCATTATTCAATCACTGCCTGCATACCTGATATACCCATACAGGTACAGCACATACAGATACTACCTATACAAAAGGGGGATACTTATGAGTCTTTTGGTTGTGGGGTCTGTTGCCCTGGATACGATTGAGACGCCGTTTGGGAAAACGCAGGAAGCCCTGGGAGGCTCAGCCATTTATTTTTCCTGTGCTGCCAGCTACTTCACCGATGTATCCCTGGTGGCTGTTGTCGGCGAGGATTTCCCCGCGGAGCATGTCGATCTGCTGGAAAAGCGGGGGATAGACACTTCCGGGCTGATCAAATCCAGCGGGAATACCTTTCGCTGGATTGGAAAATACGGGTTTGACCTCAATGAGGCTGAGACGATCAATACCCACCTCAACGTATTCGAGCAATTTCAACCGACCCTGACCGACCGGCATAAGGAAAAGGAGTTTATCTTTTTGGCCAACATCGATCCGGATCTGCAAAAATCGGTATTGCGCCAGGTCGAGCGGCCCAGGTTTGCAGCCTCGGACACCATGAATTTCTGGATCGAGCGGAAAAACGACTCCTTGAAATCTCTCCTTCAGAGCATTGATGTCCTGGTCATCAACGAGGGAGAGGCCCGGCAGCTTGCCGGGGAAGCCAATATTTTCAAGGCAGCGCGCGCGATCCTTTCTTTTGGGCCAAAGTCCCTGATTATCAAACGGGGAGAATATGGCTCCCTGACCTTTCACAATCATTCCATTTTCGCTGCACCAGCCTATCCTCTGGAAACGGTCTTTGACCCGACCGGGGCCGGTGACAGCTTTGCCGGAGGGCTGATGGGCTTTCTGGCCAAAACCAGGAACTTTGATACAGACAACATCAAGCGGGCGGTGATCTTTGGCAGTGTCATGGCTTCCTTTGCCGTGGAAACATTCAGCCTGGAGCGACTGGCTAACCTCGATGAGGGGGAAATTTTCCAGCGGTACCGGAAACTGCGGGAGATCACCAATTTTGAGGATTTTGAGGATTAATGCAGGTTATCACAAGCCATATCAACTCTGATTTCGATTCTCTGGCATCCATGATTGCCGCCAAAAAGCTCTATCCTGAAGCCAGGCTGGTTTTTGCGGGAGCTGTGGAGATGAATCTTCGCCTCTTCCTGAAAATGCCTGCCTGGCGGATCCCTCACCTGAAAATCCGGGATATCCGCCTGGAGGAGATCGACCATCTCATTCTGGTCGATACCAGGCTGCCTGACCGGATCGGAGACTTTGCCAGGATTCTGGGCCGCCCTGGTTTGAAAATCCACATCTACGATCATCACCCCGGCCAGGCGGGAGATATCCGGGGAGAAGTGGAGGTGGTCAAAGCCTATGGTTCAACTACGACCATATTCGTGGAAATATTCCGCAAGCGGGATATCAGGATTTCTCCCAGGGAGGCGACTCTGATGGCCCTTGGCATCTATGAGGACACCGGATTTTTGACCTTTACCTCTACCACCCCGGAGGATCTTCAGGCCGCCGCTTACCTGCGCTCCTGCGGTGCAGACCTGACCATGATATCCGATCTGATCAATCGCGACCTTACCCAGGAGCAGATATCCCTCCTCAATCTCCTCCTCCAGTCGATGGAAAGATACATGATCAACGGGACCGAAGTGGTCATTGCCTCTGCTTCCATAGAGCGCTACATCGGCGATGTAGCTATTCTGGCTCATAAGATCCGTGACCTTGAGAATGTGGATGCCCTGTTTGTCCTGGTCCAGATGGATAACCGGGTTCATATGGTGGCCAGAAGCAGGATTGCCGGGGTGGATGTCGGTGACATTGCCCATGCCTTCGGAGGCGGCGGGCATCACTATGCTGCTTCGGCAACCATCCGGGACAAGCCCCTGGTTCAGGTCAGGGAAACCCTCATCGGCCTGCTCCGCCAGCGGACCAAACCAGCCATCACTGCCCGCGATATCATGAGCTCGCCGGTCAAAACCGTTGCTGAAACCTCTACTGTTCAGCAGGGAAAGCAGGCTTTCGATCGATACAGTGTCGGCACTCTTCCGGTCGTGGACCAGGAGGGAAAGCTGGTCGGCCTCATCAGTGACCAGACCATTGGCAAGGCCACCAGGCATGGCATGGAAAAGTCGATGATCAGGGATTTCATGCAAACCGATTTTCTTACGGTCAGCGAGGAAACAGGGATCGATCAGATCCGCGAGTATATGGTCGAGGGCAATCAGCGGTTTATTCCGGTCCTGCACAATGGACATCTGGTCGGCGCCATTACCAAGAGCGATCTTCTGCGGGCCATGCACGATCACCTGCTGCATCTGGCCACGATCGGCCACCGGCTTCATTCTGCCGGAGAGGTTCATCCCAGGAATTTAAGCCGTCTTCTGAAGGAGCAGCTCCCTGCGCACATCCTGTCGATCCTGCAGACTGCCGGCCAGGCTGCCGATGAGCTCGGTGTTTCGGCCTATGTGGTCGGAGGGTTCGTCCGGGACCTGCTTTTGCGGGTCAGCAACTTCGACATCGACCTGGTGATCAAGGGAAACGGGATCCTCTTTGCCGAGTATCTGGCCAACATGGTTCATGGCAGGCTGAGAGCCCATCAGCGGTTTGGAACTGCGGTGGTGGTTTTCCCGAACGGATTTAAAATCGATGTGGCCACGGCCAGAATCGAATATTACGAGCGTCCGGTAGCCCTGCCCCGGGTTGAGCTCAGTTCTCTCAAGCATGATCTTTACCGCCGGGATTTCACTGTCAACACCCTGGCTCTTCAATTGAACCGTCAAAAATTCGGCTACCTGATCGATTTTTTCGGCGGGCAGAAAGACCTGAAGGATAAAAAAATCCAGGTACTGCACGGCCTCAGCTTTATCGAGGACCCGACCAGGATCTTCCGGGCCATCCGGTTCGAGCAGCGGTACGGATTCAGAATAGGGAAAAATACCCTGGGGCTGTTGAATTACACCGTCAAACGAGGGCTTCTGACCAGGTTGAAGGGATACCGGCTGTTTACCGAGCTTTCCCTCATTCTTCAGGAGGAGGAACCCCTGCGGGCTGTCACCAGGATGGGAGAGCTGGACCTTTTGAAATTTATCCATCCCCGCATTCATGTCGATGAGCAGCTCTACCGGATCTTTCATGAAATCAAGAAGGTCATGGACTGGTACCAGCTCCTCTACCTCGAGCCTCCGGTAAAAACGTGGCTTTTGTACTTTGTCGGTCTGGCTGATCAGTTATCCGTGGAGGAATTTATTGCCCTGTGCCGAAAAATCGAGATAAGCCAGAAATATTATCCGATTCTCCTGCAAATCAAGATCAAACACCAGACCATAGTGAAAAACCTTCTTGCTCTTTCCCATCCCAGGCCGAGTCAGATTTACCGGACCTTAAGCCCGTTTGCTCTTGAGCCGCTTCTCTATGCCATGGCCAGGAGCCCTGTCGAGGAGGTGAAAAAAAGGATTTCTTCTTACCTGACGAGCCTGCGGGCAACCAAAGTGCTCCTGACCGGCAAGGACCTTCAATCCCTGGGTTATCAGCCAGGTCCGGTTTATAAGAAAATCCTGGATAGTCTGCTTCAGGCAAGACTGGATGGAGAGATCGAAACCCGACAGGATGAAATAAATTATGTGAAGCAACGATTTTCGACTGAGTAGTTTCAAGTTTTATTCCCCGGTCCTGTCTGCCGGGCATACGCCCATAAGACCGGATCACAACTATCGTCTATAGTATCAATCTGAGATTATGGAAGAATATATGGAAACTGCAGCTTCTTTTATCAAGGTTATCAGTATCTCGGCCATTCCAATCCTCATGGCCATCATGCTCCATGAAATCGGCCATGGATGGATGGCCAACCGGCTGGGAGATCCAACGGCCAAACATGCAGGACGATTGACCCTGAATCCGATCCCTCATATCGATATCTTCGGGACGATCATCCTGCCGGTCCTTTTACTGCTTACCAATACGGGCATTGTCTTCGGCTACGCAAAACCGGTACCGATCAATCCCTATAATCTGCGGGAGCCCAGAAAAGATATGATGTGGATTGCAGGAGCAGGCCCCTTGACCAACCTGATTCTGGCCATCCTCAGTGCCATTGCGCTGCGGATGCTCGGCCTGTTCGACCCGGGGCTCCTGCACGTTCAATCGCCGCTGTTTCGCAGGTTAAATCTCGGCCATTCACTATTCTATCCCCTGGCCCTGATGTTAATGAAAAGTATTCAGATCAATATTGTTCTGGGATTATTTAACCTCATTCCTATCCCTCCGGCTGACGGCGGGAGGATCATGACAGGATTACTGCCGCAACGGCAGGCAGAGGCCTATAGTAAAATTGAACCGTTTGGCCTGATTATTCTCTTTGCAATTATCTTCTTCGACGATCAGCTCGGGATCTTATCCAGAACGCTGTATCCCATGATCCAGTTTCTGACCCGGCTGCTCATCTGGATATGAGATCAGGCTCAGCGATGGAAGAAGACACCTTGAACAGGGAAAACAGGGGGGAGGAGAACAAGAACAGAAAAAATCAAGCCATAGTATCACCAGTATCATCCCAAAGCGAGTACCGGGTGGTTCTGGACATTTTCGAAGGGCCGCTGGACCTTCTGGTGCATCTCATCAAAAAGGAAAAAATCGACATTTACGATATTTCCATTACCAAAATCACTGATCAGTACCTTGCTTTTCTCGAAACCATGACTATCCTGAACCTTGATGTCACCAGCGAGTTTCTGGTCATGGCAGCTACCCTGATCTACATGAAGTCGCAGACTCTGCTGACCCCGAAAGAGCCTCATGAGGAGGAGGAACTTGAGGAACAGAAAAAAGACCTGGTTGACCGGCTGGTGGAGTACCAGCGATATAAAGAGGCTGCTGAATTCCTCTGCACCATGGCTGATGAGCACAGCAGGATTTTCTTCCGCCCTCCCCTGCCGGACCCGGAGCAGGGAGATTCGCTCTCCATCGGCGAGGCAGAGATATTCGACCTCGTTCTGGCTTTCCGGAACATCCTCCATGCGCACCAGGCAGAAGAGCCGGTTATTCCGCTGAAGATCGACGAGATTGACGTCAAGGACAAGATACAGCAGATTCTGGTATTCCTGCGGGTATATCACCATGCACACTTTGAAGAGCTCCTCGAAGGGAGATATGAAAGGCATATCATCGTTGTCACCTTTCTCGCGCTCCTCGAAATGGCAAAAACGGGAATTATCCGCCTGCGGCAGGCAATGCCCTTCGGAAAGATATCAATATCGGTCGTTCCTTCGGAATAAAAATTTCGCTGTACTCTTTGAAGGGGGGAGAATCACGGGCAAACTATCAAGTATGAAATATCTTGCATGCTAAGATTTTTTTTTCATAGAGAGGGAGAAAAAAGTTATCAGTTTGAAGTTATCTATTACCAGTTTTTTCACTGACAACTGGCAACCGGCAATTGATAACCGCTGCCTGTCGCCCCGCACGGGATACGGCAAAAATATTGCATATTTGCAAGGAGCGGCAGTTTATTTTATGGATGGAGGCGTATTAAACTATGGAAAAGCGACGGCAAGAGTTTTTGAAAGAGATTTGGCTCAGAAAGCATCTGATCTATGCATTGTCAGGAGTAATTCTTTGTCTGGCGTTATGGTGTGGAAAAAGCACAGCCCAGTTTTTCCCCCTGCCGTTTGGCGGCCCTGTTTTCGGCGGAGCTCCTTTTGGCGCAATCGGTCCCCTGGGGTTTGGAGGCGGACTCGGATTCGCACCCGGGATTGGCCTTCCCGCTCCTTCCTTAGTAGGTGATCCTTTTGCCCTGGGCGCGGCATCAGGTTACGCCGGCTTAGGATTTGGCTGGCAGCAACCGGTTCCAATATATGGACAGCCGACATTTATGCAGCCTTCAGGCATGTTCGGCTCAGCAGCCTTTATGCCGCTCACTCAGCCCCCTGTGGGATCACCTTATGGGGCAGGGGTATATGGACAGAGCATGCCAGGCTATGGTGCTTATCTGCCCACGGCACCGGCAAACTATGGGCAGGGCGGGTATATGCCGCCTTATGGGACCGGCATGCCGACCACCTATGCTCAGCCGGGATATTGGCCCACCTCACCGACTACACCGGGAAACTATTTTCTCGACCCGCGATATGCCCAGAGTACTACTTATGGGCAGTCCGCCAATCCGGGCGGGTATTTTGGAGGGACATCATATCCCTATACCAATCCCGCGCAGCCGACTACTCCCACTACGCCCACTACCCCCACCCAGCCATCGGACTCGGGCGGTGATACATCTATCCAGGATCTGCCCAACCTGAGCGCTCTGTGGCAGGGCTCATACGTTCTTTATGACCCCAACAGCACGAGCCTGGAGGTTCTGGCTGAAGGAACTGTCAACCTGGGGCTGACACAGAAAAAGAACGATTATCAGGTCAGCGGATACATGACTGTTACCAATTGGGAAATTGTCAACGAGAAGAAAAAGGGGCGTGTTGTGGCTACTGCCAATTATGCCGACAGCACGAAGGTCGATTTTCTCAACGTCATTGTCAGATTTTATCCTGATCTCGAGGACGACGAGACACCTACGAATGACAGCGTCCAGTATGTTTGGGTATTCAGCGGAAATATCAAAAACAATACACTTGAGGGCAGCCTTAACATAAGCGGCGATAACTATTCAAAAGCCGGAACTATTACGCTGGCAAAAAAGCAGATCTAGCTCGCAACCTCAAGAGCCTTAGAATTGCCCCCTCACCCTGTCCTTTTCTCCCGCACGATGGGAGAAAGACAGGGTGAGGGGGGAACATTATCGCGAATTTGATGCAAATAAAGTCCTCAACAAGAAAAATAATTGCTGATATTTTCCTGAGAGAGTATAACTAATCAGGTATCTATCGCGTCTAATGAACAAAGCATACTTTCCCCCTTGGTATTAAACCTTATTCCTGGAGGGGGGTGAATAGATGGAGCAAGTTTGTGGGGGTTAAAGAATAGGGTTTATGGTGTAAAAACAGAAAGGAGAAAGGTGTGTAGTATGAGAAGTAAACGGTTTTTGAGAGCATGGATTTTCAGTATTGTCCTGATAGCTGGTACCAGCCTGATTTACTCTTCAGCCTTTGGCCAGTTCAGCCAGGATGTCTCTATCAGCGGGGGAAATCTTTTCAGCACGTACAGTCTCGATTCGAGCCTTTTTATCAGCCCGTTTCTCCAGACCTCTGCGTATTCTTCGACTCAGGTAAATCCCTTCAGCACATCAACTCTTGATTCGAGCCTTTATGTCAGCCCGCTTGTCCAGTCTTCTTCGTATTCCTCGTCGGTGACGAATCCCTTCGCTGCAGCGTCCAGCGAGTATTCCACGTATCATGACCTGTTTTCCACCTCATATGACCAATCTTCCAGTTACCAGAATATTCTGGGCTTCGGCTATTCCACGGGCTCCAGTTTCTCTGCCGGCCCGTTTTCTACCTCAGCGGGCGGATATTCCAGCTTTATGGCTCCGGGTTCATCGTATTCAAGTGAATATGATGTTTCCCAGAACCTTTTCGGGGGAAGCAGCCATTACGAAAACAGCCTGGTACTGCCCTGGACCACGTATGGTTCTGAAGTGACCAGCAGTTATGGCCTGGATGCCTTTCCTTTTGCCACCGAGTTTTCCGGCTCTTCCGTAGCGGTAGGAACGCCAACGGTTTTCAGCGGCCCCCTTACCGGCTTCAACCGCACCAGTGAGGGGATCGCCAATTTAATATATTATGCGCCGATCTCTGCTCAACTGGATCAGGTTCTGGGGGACCGTCCGATGTACACTGCTGAAGGCATGCCTTTCTATGCAACAGCCAGCTATTTCAATCCCTATAATGCCTCCAATTACTATTTTGCACCTGGAGTCAAGACTTCGACAACCGGGATCACGCCTGGCGGAGTCATGGGCCCGCCCGCGGTGATCTCCACGGGCTCTTACGTCGGAGTCAGCGGACCGGCAGGTGTAGGGTTAGGAGGTGCAGGTGGCGGAACCGGAAGCCCTGCTGCCGGTGGTATCTCAGCAGCAGGTTTTTCAGCGGTAAGTTATGGAATAATGCCATAGTCACAATTTTTGAATCGATTCAATCGCCAGATTGATTGAAGTGCTTAAGCCCAGGAAAAGAAGAAAAGTCTTCTTTTCCTGGGCAGTTTTTTTCTCAGCTCCGGTTTGTGCCTGTGTACATATGCCCCTGAGCAAGTTACCATTTTTTATTTTGACTTCCGGGAAGGTCTATGGTTTAATAGACTTAATAATTTAATAGATTATTGAAACTTTTGATAAAAGTCTCCCTTATCGATTACCGCGAAGAGCACCGTGAGCGCAATGACAACCGAAGTTATTGAAAACGTCCGGATATCAGGCCAATACTATCGGCTTACCCTGGCTTGCGCCGAAATAGCCAATCAGGCATCTGCCGGACAATTTGTCATGATCAGGGTGCATCAGGGCCTGGATCCCCTGCTGCGCCGCCCCTTTTCCATCCACCGGCTGTGGGACTCCCGCCGGCACAGGCCATCCCCGGATTCCGGAAGCGACCGCCCGCAAGGCATCCAGATACTGTTTCGCCTGGCAGGGAAAGGAACAGCGTATCTGGCCTCGCTGTCCACAGGAGCGAAAATCGATGTTATTGGTCCGCTCGGCCACGGTTTTCAGCTTGAAAAGCCGGTTCTGCACCCTGTTTTGATTGCCGGGGGAATCGGGATTGCTCCTTTGCTTTTCCTGGCTGATCAATTAAGAGTGGTCAGTGGTCAGTGGCCAGTGGTCAGTAAAGAGAAGACAGGAGACAGAAGCCAGGAGTCAGGAGTCAGGAGTCAGGAGAAAAACAAACTGCAAGCGACGTCATTGATGGAAAGTCCATTATTCCAGCCCCGGCTGTTCCTTGGGGGAAAAAGTGCCGAGGACATTCTCTGTCAGGAGGATTTTCGGAAACAGGGCTTTTCTCTCTCCATCTCCACTGAAGACGGGTCCCTGGGGCATAAGGGGCTGATCACGGAACCCTTGTGCGCATATCTGGAGCAGGTGACCCGGATTTCGTCCGGGATTGAACCTGTTCTTTTTGCCTGCGGTCCCCTCCCCCTGATGTCCAGGGTAATTGAAATTGCCCGGCACTATCATCTGAGCTGCCAGGTTTCCCTGGAGCAAAGAATGGCCTGCGGAGTTGGTGCCTGCATGGGATGTGTGGTAGAATTGGAAGAAGGCGATAATTCGCATCAATACCGAAGGGTCTGCACGGAAGGCCCGGTTTTTGAGATACTCATAAAGAATTAACGATTACCACGAAACACACGAAACACACGAAAGAATTCAAAGTCTTTTTCGTGTACTTCGTGTGTTTCGTGGTTAAAATTCATCAATGACCACCAATACCATCGATACGAAAGTTCATCTGGCTGGCCTTGAGCTGAAAAATCCGGTTATGGTAGCTTCCGGAACCTTTGGCTATGGCCGGGAGTATGCCGGTTTCATCGACCTCAATCAGCTTGGGGCTATTGTGGTCAAAGGGGTGTCTGTTCAGCCGATGGCAGGAAATCCTCCACCCCGCATTGTCGAGACACCGGCTGGCATGCTGAATTCCATAGGATTGCAGAATGTCGGCCTGAAGACCTTCATCAGCGAGAAGCTGCCGTTTCTGGAGGAGATTGACAGCCTGGTCATCGTGAATATTCTGGGGCACACGATCGATGAATATGTGACTCTGGCCAGCGAGCTGTCAAAACACCCGCGGGTGGATGCCCTGGAGATCAATATCTCCTGCCCCAATGTTGACAAGGGAGGTCTTGCTTTCGGAACAGATGGGGAGGCCACGTTTGAGGTTGTGCAGGCTGTCCGGAAGGCAACTCATCTTCCCCTCATTACCAAGCTCACGCCCAATGTGACCAGTATCGCGCTGATTGCCCGCAGCGCTCAGGAAGCGGGCAGCGATGCCATTTCCCTGATCAACACGGTCCTTGGCATGGCCATCGATATTCACCGCCGAAAGCCGGCCCTGGCCAGAATCGTCGGCGGGCTCTCCGGCCCGGCCATTAAACCCATTGCCCTGCGGATGGTCTGGCAGGTATCGCAGGCGGTGGATATTCCCATCATCGGCATGGGCGGAATCATGAGCGCGGAGGATGCCATAGAATTTCTCCTGGCCGGAGCCAGTGCGGTTTCCATCGGCACCGCTCAATTTGTTGATCCGCAGATACCAATCAAAGTGGTCAAAGGGATCGAAGAATATATGATGAGGTATCAATTTCACAAGATCAGGGATATTACCGGAAGCCTCGATGTTTCATTATGATCAGAATCTCGGATATCACCGAAAAAGTTCAATCATATATCCCCTCTCCGGACATTGACCTTATTCACCGGGCCTATGTTTTTTCAGCCAAGGTCCATAAAGGCCAGGTCCGGCTCTCCGGAGAGCCCTATCTGACCCATCCCCTCGAGGTTTCAGCCATTCTGGCGGAGCTGAGGCTGGATGAGGTGACCGTGGCCGTGGGACTGCTGCACGATACGGTTGAAGATACCCTGGCCACGGAAAATGAGATCAGGGAACTTTTCGGTGAGGAAATCGTATTCCTGGTCAATGCCGTAACCAAGATCAGTCAGATTTCCTTTGCCTCCCATGAGGAAAAGCAGGCCGAAAACTTCAGAAAAATGCTTCTGGCCATGGCCAAGGATATCAGGGTTATCCTGATCAAACTGGCTGACCGGCTCCATAACATGCGCACCCTGGAGTACCTGCCCAGAGAAAAGCAGATCCGCATCGCCCGCGAAACCATGGAGATTTATGCTCCCTTTGCCAACCGCCTCGGAATTGCCAAGGTCAAATCCGAGCTGGAGGACCTTGCCTTCAAGTATCTGGAGCCTGAAATCTTTGCCGAGCTTTCCCGGAAACTTACCGAGGAAATCCGCCATCGCCAGGGAATTATCGATGAAGCGATCAAGAGCATCCAGACCAAGCTCAAGGAGTATAACACCGAGGGGACGGTTACCGGGCGGACCAAGCACCTGTGGAGCATCTATCAGAAGATGAAGCGAAAGGGCATCACCTTTGAGGAAGTCTTTGACCTGATGGGCATTCGCATCATCACCGGCAATGTCCGGGACTGCTATGCATCACTTGGATTGATGCACTCGATCTGGACCCCGCTTCCCGGAGAATTCGATGACTATATCGCCATGCCAAAACCCAATATGTATCAATCTCTCCATACCGTAGTCATCGGACCGGGCGGGCATCCCCTGGAAATTCAGATCCGGACCTACGACATGCATCGCACAGCCGAAGAGGGGATCGCCGCCCATTGGCGCTATAAGGAAAAGGAGAAACTGGATAAACCATACGATGAGCGGTTTGTCTGGCTCCGGCAGCTCATGGAGTGGCAGCAGGATCTCAAGGATCCCACCGAATTTCTCCACATGATGAAGGTGGACCTGTTCCATGATGAAGTCTATGTTTTTACTCCCAAGGGAGAGGTCATGGGATTTCCGCAGGATGCAATCACCATTGATTTTGCCTACGCTATCCATACGCAGGTCGGCCATACCTGTGTCGGGGCCAAAGTCAACGGACGGATGGTTCCCTTGCGTTACCGGCTGAAAACCGGTGACATTGTCGAGATTCTCACCTCGCCAAACCATCATCCGAGCCGGGACTGGCTGAAAATCGTCAAAACCCCCAGAGCTATTCAACGGATAAAGCGCTGGCTGAAAACCGAGGAAAAGGAACGCTGCCTGACCCTTGGCCGGGAGATTCTCGATAAAGAACTGGCCAAATATGGTTTGAGCTTCCTGAAACTCCAGAAGAAGGGAGAGCTTCAGAAGGCGGCGGGACGGTTTGGACTGGTGGATGCAGATGAACTCATTGTCGATATCGCCTACGGAAAAATTTCCGCACGGCAGGTACTGAGCGAGCTTCTGCCCCAGGAGAAGCTTCAGCCCAGGCCTGAACCCTCCAAGCTGCAAAAAGTCATTACCAGAATTACCCAGCGCAAAGAAGAAGGGGTGAAGATCAAGGGGGTGGATGATGTTATGGCCCGCTTCGCCAAATGCTGCAATCCGGTGCCGGGAGATAAAATCGTGGGCTTTATTACCCGTGGCCGCGGGGTGTCCGTACACCGGGCCAATTGCCCCAATGTCGATCCCTTCCTCTACGGGACCGAGCGCCTGATCGAGACAACCTGGGATGTCAAGGGGAATATTCCCTATCAGGTGGAAATCCATGTCCGCTGCGCTCATAAGCCGGGAATGCTGGCTAAAATTACCGCGGCCATATCGGAGTCCGAGATCAACATCATGACCGCGGATGTGAAAGCAACCGGGGATACCTACGCTACCTGCCGATTCACCCTGGAAATCACCAACCTCAAACAATTGGAAAAGGTAATCAATTCCATCAAGACCATCCGCGATGTCATCGAGGTCGAACGGGTAACATCATTCCTTTCCAAAAACAAGACCGAAACCCATACCGTCAAAGATAAGCTCAGCGGGTAGAAAAGAGAGTGGTCAGTGGTCAGTGGTCAGCTTTTTTCCGGCCACTGACCACTTTTTTTTAAACAGCCTTCTGGATTTTTCCGCCGCGAATACACCGGGTGCAGACATTCAGCCTCCGGGCGGCACCGTTTACCAGCACCCTGATTTTCTGGATATTGGGAAGCCATCGCCGGTTTGTTTTATTATGGGCATGACTTACGGTGTGGCCGAATTGTGAACCCTTGCCGCAGATGTCGCATCTTCTGGACATTGATCGATTCTCCTCTTTTTATAACTTCCGGATAACTTTATGATAGATTCTTCCACCAGGAAAATGTATAATAACACACGCTTTGATAAAGCGCAATTATTATCTCCGGTTATATTGGCATTTTATATCAAATCATTCTCTTTGGCTGATAGCTCAATGACAACTCTCGGGATGACAGCTCAATGACAAAAGAGCACGAGATTTCACGAAAGCATTTACTTTTGCTTTTCCTTTACGGAGTAATTATCTTCGGTGTTTTTTGCCTGGTCCTCTTCCCCAAGGAAAGGATCATCCGTCAGGCCCTTTACCGTGTTTCCGAGCGGTCAAGCTATCTTCTTTCAGCCAAAGAGCTTCTGGTCGCTTTCCCGGGTCAGGTGGAGCTGAAAAATTTAACCATCACCAAAAAAGACTCCAGGGCCGAGGCCGAAGGCTTCCCTCATTTTCAGATTGACACGGTCCGGATAAAACCAAAGTATAGTCAGCTTTTTCTCAAGAAACTGGCCCTCCTTTTCGATCTCGAGCTTTACCAGGGGAAGTGCAGCGGAGTAACCAGTTTTGATCTCCTGCAACCTCATTATCTCAAGGAACTTGATTGCCTTGGCCAGGGGATACAACTGGCCAGCCTGAAGCAAATCCGTGAACTGTTAAACATCCATATCAACGGGCAACTTTCCGGCAAGGCCAAATTACACCTGGACAAAAACGACATCGAGACCCTGTCGGGTGATTACAGCTTCGAGGTTGCGCCGGGAGATATTCAGATCATGAGTTTTCCAGGCTTCAGTTTCCGTCAAATCAACGGGCAGGGCAGCCTGAGCCACGGCAAAATCAGAATCCGGTCAATGCGCATTCAAGGGGACGATCTCCAGGCCCAGATCACCGGAGACCTCCAGCTTGATAAAAACATTGCCCGAAGCTTCCTCAAAGTCAAGGTCAACCTGAAGATCAGCCAGGAAATGAAAGAGAAACTGGGGCCTCTGGCCAACTTTTTACCACCACAGCAGGACCGGGAGGGAATTCAACTGACGATCCGGGGAAATCTGAATAATTTGTCCTTCCTGCCGACTTAGGAAATGGAGAAGGAGTTATGAACAAAGATGCAGAAAATGAAGTACCTCAGCTTCCCTCACTTTTTTATCTGGAAAAATTTTATACCCTTGGGCTCATGACTCACCGAATCGCCCATGAAATCAATAATTCCATTCAGGGTATCCTGCTGCTGCTCAATTTCCTGGAAACCGATTATTCCCAGGACGAGAATATCGCGCTTCTCAGCCAGGAGATTCATGAAATAAAAAGGTTTATCCATTCAATCCTCAGCTATGTCAGAGCAACCAGGCCGGATTTTGAGCCGATGGACCTTGCCGCCCTCATCCGCGAAACGATAAATCTTCTTCAGGGTCTGACCGGAGACCAAGCCTTTGCCGGAATCATTGCCCACTATCCTCCATCCGGGCCGCTGATGGTCAAAGGAAACTTTTACTGTCTTCAACTGGCTTTGCTCAGCCTTCTTCTCCTGTGCGGCCAGCGGCAGCAGGCAGGCTGTCAGAACCTGTCACCGATCGAGGTTGATGCATCACCTGCCCCCTCCGGACAGAAACATACCATTCAAATACGCTTCCCCGGCCGTCTGGTCTCAAATGAAAACCTGTCATTGCCTGCCGATGCAGGTGAGCCGAGATTCAGTCTGGTACAGAGAATCCTTCACCTGCACCAGGGAGAGTTTCAAACTCTCGATGAGAGCGGCGGGAATTCATGCTTCATTATTACCCTTCCCGCAGCAGGATGTCAGGAGTAATGCTATCCGCGCTGTCGCGAGAATGGTTTTTATCCTGCACCATGAGAATCCATTAGAGAGATAAACAATATTACCCGGCAGTATCTTACGATAAGGAGTTTCGATATGAAAGTTCTCATCAGCGACAAACTATCCAAGAAAGGAATCGAGTTATTTCAACAGGAAGAGGGAATCGAGGTTGATGTCAAAGTCGGGATGCCTCCCCAGGAGTTGCTCTCCTGCATCGGCGCTTATGATGCCCTGGTGGTTCGCAGTGAAACCAAAGTCACCGCCGAGGTCCTGGCCGCTGCCAAAAATCTGAAAGTCATTGGCCGGGCAGGAAGCGGCGTGGACAACATCGATGTACCCGAGGCTTCCAAGCGGGGCATCATCGTCATGAACACTCCGGGAGGAAACAGCGTGACTACGGCCGAACATGCCATCTCGCTCCTTCTCTCCCTGGTGAGAAACATCCCCCAGGCCACTGCCTCCATGAGGGAAGGAAAATGGGAGAAGAAAAAGTTCATGGGCATCGAGGTCACGGAAAAGACTCTGGGCATTGTCGGTCTGGGGAAAATCGGGGCCGAAGTGGCCAAACGGGCCAAGGGCCTGCTCATGAACGTGATTGCCTACGATCCCTATATTTCGGAAGAGGCAGCCCGCAAGCTCCAGGTGGAACTGGTGGATCTTGAGGGCATCTTCACCAGATCCGACATCATCACCATCCATGTACCCAAAAATGCTGAAACCGCATACATGATCAACCAGGAAACCATTCAAAAGATGAAGAACGGGGTCCGGATCATCAACTGCGCCCGCGGAGGACTGGTGGATGAAAAAGCGCTGGCAGAAGCGCTGAAAAGCGGCAAAGTGGCCGGAGCCGCCCTGGATGTTTTCGAGCAGGAGCCCCCGCCGGCCGATAACCCCCTGCTGGGCCTGCCCAATGTAGTCTGCACCCCTCACCTTGGCGCTTCCACCGAAGAGGCTCAGGATAAAGTGGCGGTGGCTATCGCTGAACAGATGGTTGACTATCTGAAAAACGGCACTATCCGCAATGCCGTCAATACTCCCTCTATCCCCCAGGAGGTCCTGAGCGGAATCAAGCCCTATGTCAGCCTGGCGGAAAAAATGAGCAGCCTGCTGTCCCAGATAAGTGATGGCCGGATGCAGAAGTTTACCGTCAGCTTCCACGGCGAGGTCCTGAATTACGATGTGGCACCCATCACCGTGGCTGCCCTCATGGGCCTGCTCAAGCCCATTCTCCAGGAGACGGTGAATTATGTGAACGCTCCGGTTCTGGCCAGGGAACGGGAAATCAATGTCGAGGAAATCAAGGAGACCGCTCCCGGCGATTTCACCAACCTGATCACCCTGACCCTGGTCACCGACAAGGGAGTCAATACGATTTCAGGAACCCTGTTCGGCAAGGCAAACCCCCGCATCGTTAAAATCAACGGATTCACCGTGGAGCTTATGCTGACCGAGAAAATGCTGGTCTTTTCAAATATCGATAAACCCGGTGTCATCGGCGACATCGGAAGCCTGCTTGGCCAGGCAGGCATCAATATCTCCGGCATGCAGTTTGGCCGGGAAAAACCTGGCGGCAGAGCTATTTCGGTCCTCAACATCGATAACCATGTGGACCAGGATATGCTGCAAAAGTTCAAAGAACTGCCCAACGTAGTCGCAGTCAAGCTGATCAGCTTGTAAAGACGGTGGGCAGTTATCAGTGGACAGTGGGCAGTAAAGACAGTTGTCAGTTATCAGGAGAAACTTTAAATGTAGGGTGGGGCTGCTTTGTTGCCCCACCAGATACCGCACGCGACCTCTTGGTTGAGCCTAACTGGCCGCGAATTTCCCGCGTCGTGTAGGCTGATAGCTTCATTGAAAGAAAGCAGGACAAATTACGAAGGCGGGGCAGCAATGTTCCGCCTTCGTGATAATATAGGTTAGGTTATTACCAATAACCCATCGAAATGACAAAAGAACAATCGGAGGGATAAAGTGAAAACATATAATTTCAAGGTGGTAATCGAGCCCGATGACGATCAGTGGCATGCCTACTGTCCTGCTTTAAAAAAGCAGGGCGCCTCTACTGGGGAAATACACCGGAAGAGGCTGTTAAACATATTCGTGAAGTTGTACAAATGATTATTGATGAGCTCATTGAAGATGGAGAAATGATACCTGAAGGGCCTCAAGGTGAGGTAGAAGTTCTTTCTGAACCGTGGGTAGGGGTAACTGTTACTGTGTCTTCCATGGTTAATTATGTTTTTCTCCGGAGAGTTGTGCGCAGGCTTTGCGTGCCTGCCGTATCTGGAAATCATTTCCGATATCACAAAAATTCAATATGGTTTTGCATATCACCAGTATCTAAGACATGATATATAGGCATCAATCCCCGTATTATGTCACCAATTGGCATTTGTTGCCGGGCATAAACAATACCAGCGTGATTGACACCTTGAGCATGCAAGCGCAAAAAGTCATCATCCTGGGTAAAAACAACTCTACATTGATTTTTAGCTAATGCCAAATGCTCCATGTCAGTTGCACCCAACATTTTGGCCTTTTGAGGTGTTAATACATCAATGCCACGACGCAATAACCCAGCTACCACTGCCGGATGGACATGTTCATCAGTATAAAATTTAATTCTTTCGCTCATTTATCTTCTGTAGAACTTTTGATGGTGTTTTTTGGCGTAATTCTTCTACAAATGCCTCGCTCTCTTTAATTGCTTCATCAATCTCGGTTCTATGATCATAATAATAAGCTAAAGCGGCATAGACGTCGGCTAAAGATAAATTATATGCGTTTGCTATTTCATCAGCACTCTGCCCCATCCACTCATGCCAAATGACAATATTTTGTACAGTAATACGGTGACCAAAAATACAAGGCTTCCCACCGGCTATGTCTGCACTTATTTCAATATGCTGATCTAAAGTTTTTATTGCCATGCGATCTCCTTAACTGAAGCGATATAACCATTCTCTCTCCCCTCCCTAATTTCTCTCCCCAAAGGGGAGGAGAAGGCTGGCAGGGCTGGCTATTTCAACTCCCCCTAACTTATTGATTCCCACCCTACATTTGCTCTATAAAAACCACGCCAGGTTAGCTCTTCAACTTTAATAGCTTACTCCCATGAATGAGGGTTGGGGTGAGGGGGGCGTCGTTGAACCAAACCGGCCGGGTAATTCCCGCGTCGTGTACTTAGCACACCCCTCTTGAGAGTACCCGCCCATTCTTATACTCTTCAATATAATGCCGACTGGGTAGAGAGGTCAAGAGAAACATTGCCTATGAGATATGAATGAAGATACTTTCCGCAGAGTAAAATCGGGCATACCTGCCCTTAAATCCCGGCTCCCGGCTTCGACAGAAGGAGAGCATGACTGAGAGGGATGTGCAGTGACTCCTCTGGCCGCAGGCCGCTGCCTTCGGCAATTGATACCGACTTTTCAAAAGCTTCCTTTCTGACATGCCACTTCGGCTCGGCAAACAACACCCTTCCCCCCGGCCGTAATGCGGCATACACTTCCGAAAAAAAACCAGCGGGGTTCTTGACTTCATGAACAACGGCAAATGCAAAGGCAAAATCGATCTGCCCGCCAAGGTCATCGATTCCCAGTGATTCCGGTCCGCATGTCCGGGTCCTGATGCGGCTGAGCAATCCGAGACACCTCGCCCTGCGGCGAAGAACAGCAAGCATCTTCTCCTGCAGGTCAACGCAGATGACCTGGCCTTCGGTTCCGGCGAGTTGAGCCATTGGAAGGCTGAAAAAGCCCATTGCGCATCCGATGTCCAGGACCTTCATGCCGGTGCGGATATAGGGCATGAGAATCTTATGCGGGTCCTGCAAAAGCTTTCTTGCCGGACTTGCCAGAAGATAGCCGATCCATACCGGACATGCATGCTCAGCCATAGAACCTCCTGTTTTCTTGGGCTTACACCGATTTCGTGTTCTTGTCCTCTTCGCTTTGCTTTAAAGGAAGTGTAACGATAAATGTCGAGCCCTCACCCGGCGTACTTCTGGCCGTAATGGTCCCGCCATGACGTTCGGTTATTTTCCGGCAGATGGCAAGCCCCATTCCCATTCCCTCGGACTGGCTCCGGCCCTGCAATCTCTGGAAGGGACGGAATATCCGGTCGAGATACCGCTCTTCAAACCCCATGCCGTTATCTTCCACAAAAATATGGCACAAAGTATCTTCGGTATATCCGGTGATCTTTATTACCGGCTTCTCGTGCTTTTGTCCATACTTTAAGGCGTTACCGATGAGATTCTGAAAGAGCTGCCGCATCTGGTTCGGATTGACCTCGATCATGGGAAGTTGACCGATTTCCAGGCAGGCTCCTGCCTGCTCGATGACAAGACTCAGGTCACTGGCCGCATCCTTTGCAACTTCAGTTAAATCAGTCAGTTGAGCTGGTTTCTGGCTTCTTCCCACCCGGGAATAGTCAAGAAGCGCCCCGATCAGATTATTCATTCGCTCTGCCGACCTGGTCATCCGGTCCAGGTAATCCTGGCCCTCCTCTCCCAGGGCATTTCCATAGCCGGTTTTCAGCAATTCCCCGAAGGTCGTGATTTTCCGCAGGGGCTCCTTGAGATCATGCGAGGCAACGAAGGCGAATTCCTGAAGCTCTTTATTCGCCTGCTCAAGTTTTGCTGCATTAGCCCTAAGTTCCTGATTCGCTCTTTCCAGTTCCGCAGTGCGCTCCTGCACCCGTATTTCCAGCTCGTTCCGGTACCGGCAGATCTCTTCCATGGCCTTCTCGCGCTCTGTTACGTCACGGAAGACCAGAATCACACCGATAGTGTTCCCTTTGTCATCCGTAATGGGTGCAGCGCTGTCGTCTATCAGTATTTCCGCCCCATCCCTGGCTATGAGGAGGGTATGATTGGCCAGCCCTACGATGGTGCCATCACGCATTACCCTGGTAACCGGGTTCTCGACGGGCTGGCGCGTGTCCTTGTTAACGACGTTGAATACCTCGGTCAACCGATGATGGAGGATTTCATTCAGCTTCCAGCCTGTCAGATTTTCGGCAATGACATTCATGAATGTTACCAGGCCCTCTCGATCAGTGGCGATCACAGCATCTCCGATGCTCTTGAGCGTTGTTGCCAGCCACTTTTCGCTCTCTTTTAATTTCCTTTCCATCTTGTGCTTGTACAGGGCCATGTCGATCGTTATGTGCAGTTCCCTTTCCTTGAAGGGCTTGAGTATGTAGCCGTATGGCTCTGTTATCTTTGCACGCTGCAGGGTATCTGCGTCCGCATAAGCGGTAAGGTATATAACCGGAACATCAAAGCTGGCCTGGATCTGCCCGGCGGCCGTAATACCATCGATTCCACCCTGGAGCATGATATCCATTAACACCAGATCAGGATGTATCTTTTCCGCCTTTTGGACAGCTTCTTCTCCGGAAAAAGCAATCTCAGGGGCCGGATACCCCAGACTGATCAATCTATGCTGTATATCAAGGGCTTCAATGCCTTCGTCTTCAACAATCAATATCTTTGCCTCAGACATTGTATCAGATTCCTTTCTTGTTTCGTAACTACTCAGGCACAAAGTTACCTTTCCCCCTTTGTGCCTGAGTAGTTACCTTATTTCATTGTCTCAAAGGTAATAGCAAATTCTGCTCCGCCTCCCCCCGCACCAGGACGACCGATATGAACCGTGCCCCTGAGCTGTTTTACCAGTACATTCACCAGTCTCAGTCCCAGTGATTCACTCTTCTGGATTTCGATGCCTTCCGGCAGGCCCACGCCATTGTCGCTGACAGTCAGGGTGACTCTTTTGCCGCCTGTCCGGCGAAGGTCAATGCGGATTTCGCCTATTCCCTCTTCCCGCCGCCTGCCAGCCGGGAAGGCGTATTTCAGCGAATTCGAGACCAGCTCGTTGATGATCAGGGCGCAGGGAATTACCGCATCGATGCCGAGCGGGATGTTCTCGACCTGGATGTTCGATCGTATGCCCCTCTCACTTACTCCATAGGAGGTGAACAGGCTGGCTGTAAGGCTTCGGATATACTCGGCAAGGTCGATTCTTACCAGCGATTCCGACTGGTACAGTTTTTCATGGATGAGGGCCATAGTGTAAATCCGGTTCTGGCTCTCCTTGAACGTCTCGATAGCCTCCTTATCCTTGACATACGGCAACTGAAGGTTGAGCATACTGTAGACGATCTGGAGGTTGTTCTTGACGCGGTGGTGTATTTCCTTCAGCAGTGTCTCCTTTTCATGCAGGATCGTTCGCAGGTGTGCCTCACCGACGCGCAATTCTTCGTTGGCGGCCGCAAGCTGGGCTGTACGTTCGGTAACGCGCTGTTCGAGCTCCCGGTTGAGCTTTTGAATTTCTTCCTCCGCCTTTCTGCGCTCGGTGATGTCGATATTCATCTCCAGAATAAGGGGAGAACCGTCAATATCGGTAAACGGAAAGTTGTAGACATCGATAATACTCCCCCCGTCAGGGATAGTGACTTCCCAGTGATGGGGCCGACCGGTTTTCAGGACAGTGTACGCCTCGCAGAACCCGCACGGCGCCGGGAGCCCAAAACAGTATTCATGGCAATGGCGGTCGGATAACTCGCCGAATTTCTCGCGGAAGCTTCTATTTGCAAAGATGACGCGACGATCCGGTGTCAGCAGGCAGATCATCACCGGCAGGGTTTCCAGAACGTCAAAAAGCCGCTGCCGCTCCGCTCTCGCAGATTCCTCCGCCTTTTTGCGCTCGGTAATGTCGATGCCCACCTCCATGATGAGAGTGGAGCCGTCCACGTCGGTGAAGGGGAAGTCGGAAATATCATAAATACGTCCGTCCGGGCCGGTCCATTCCCACGTATGAGGCGACAGGGTTTTCATGACGTTATAGGTTTCGCAGGTCTCGCAGGGCTCGGTGCGCCCAAACAGATACTCGAAACATCGCCGCCCGTGGGACTCGCCGAAACGCTCGCGGAAGAAGCGATTGGCAAAAGCTACATGATAATCCGGCGTGAGCAGCACCAGGTAAGCCGGCAGCATTTCAAGGACATCATTGAACCGCTTCCGTTCCGCATTCACGGCTTCCTCTGCCCGCTTGCGCACGGTAATTTCGGTCTGTAATTCCTCGTTGGTTCTTACCAGAGCCTGCGTCCGCTCCTGCACCCGGTGCTCCAGGGTCTCGGTCAGATGCTGAAGCTCCAGGGTCCGCTGCCGCACCAGCTCTTCGAGGTGATCGCGGTGTTTCTTCAGTTCGATTTCAGTACGCTTGCGAATGGTGACATCCTGGAGAGCGAAAACCAGGACCTCGACTTCACCGCCCTCGTCCAGCAGGGGTGTCAGGGTCCAGTCCCAGTAGGTCACGCCCCATTCCGGGTGATCGGGGTAGACAAACGGCCGGGCAGTGACCTCGAAGGGCTGCCGGGTCCGCACCACATTCTCGAAGATTTCCTGAGCGTCGGAGGGGTAGAACTCGAAATGATTGTGGCCGGGAAAATCGTTCACGTCCCTCTGGCAGGCCCTGGCGTAAGCCTCGTTGACCCGGATGAAATTGAAGTCGCGGTCCAGGAAAACCAGCGGGGTGATGACATGCTGGAAGAAGGCTTCCAGATACCGGGACTGTTTCACCAGGGATTGGTGGGCAGCCTGCAATTGGGCCGTGCGCTCGACGACACGCTGCCCCAATTCCTCCTTGGCCTTTTGGAGGGCTTCTTCAGCCCGCTTGCGCTCTTCCACCTCTTTGCTTAATGCATCCCGCGAAACCGTGGTATCCCGCAGTTGTTCCGTCATGAGGTCAAAAGCGCGGGAGAGTTCTCCGATTTCGTTGTCTGCTGCTATATTGACACGATGGTTCAGGTTGCCCGTCGCAATGATCCTGGTTCCTGTGCGGAGTGCTGCGAGCGATGTACCGATATTTCTCATCAGCCGGATCAGGACAATGGTGAGAGGTAGGATTGTGATAACGATCAGGAAGAAGATCAGCGCACTGATGTTCCTTTGGGTCTTGGCTATATCATTATCGATCAGGTTTTTCAGACGCAGGGTGTCTGACAACACGTCACGGGCCCTGATCACGATCTGGCCTGCCAGCAGATCCTCCGTCTCCCTGGTCAAGGCGGCATTCTTTGCTGAACCGGCGTGCCCGGAGGTGGAGACCAGTTTGAGGAATATGTCTTTCATCGATTCGCTATTCCGGCGAATACTGTCTAAAAGCTGCTGCTGTTCCCTGGTGCTGAACCTGGTGGCGGTAATGAGTTTTGTTACCGAATCGTGCACTGCCAGGAACTGCAATCTCGGACGGTCTTCATGGTGAAGCACATAGTCCAGGGCGAGACTGTTAAGCTCACTCGTGTGGTCCACGATCTGCCGGGCTTTTTCATCTTTCTCCAGGGAACCCTTCAACATCTGGCAGGAGAAATAGGATGCCAGGCCGATAACAAGCGCCATGAGCGCGGGTATCAATGCAGCAAGCTTTAATTTCGTAATAATTTTCATATTCTTACTCTTATTCCTACCTGCCGGCGATTCTGACAGCCTCGGGCTGTATTGCTTTCAAACCGCCGGTATAAATAAAATCCATAAAATCGGGAGGTCTTCGGGTGCTTGTGGCATCTCTCCTGATTATCCATCGTGCCTGCTCTTCCAGGCTCAATATCAGGCTCTGGTCCAGGGCCGCGGGAAAGGTATAGTTCTTCCATTCCCTGGCAAAAAGAGCGCTCTCCATACCGATGTGCTTCAAGCTGATAGCAGGTTTCGGGAGAATGGCAAAGAAGGTGATGGCATGACCTTGCGTAATCTGAAAGTATAATATCACGTCGCTAGAAGTAATCGGAGATAGTTTAGCATAATCAGATAATTTTTCAAATAGGTACACCGGAAAATTGCTTGTTTTTTAACTAAGTTGGTTATATAATGACTTGACAATGTGATTATATGTTTCTTCATCTTTCATGAAAAATATAAGTATATAATATCAATTTATCAATATACCCAAAAATTGTGCAATACAATAAAATGGGTGCAGTAATGCAATAAAATGGAAAATCATCCAGGGATATCAGGGATAGATGCCGTCAGGGAAATTCAGTGGGGTGCTCATCTGTGCCAATTTTACCAAACCATAGAGGACCTGGTCGATATCCTTGTGCCAAATTTTAAATCCGGCATAGAAAGGCGGGAATGCTGCCTCTGGCATATCGCTGAGCCTCTCAATGGGCAGGAAGCCCTGGAAGCAATCAGGAAAATCTGGCCGGATTTCGACGAATACGTAACCAGAGGCCAGATAAAGATTATCCCCCCTGGCCAGTGCTACCGGGAAACGAAGGAGACTGACCACCCACAGGCATCATCCAATGCAATGAATCCAATGACCACGCTGTGCAGCTATCCTCTCGACAGATGCGGAGTGGCCGAGACGGTCGATATTGTCAGCCGTCACCAGTCGGCCTTTATCAAACGGGCTGGACAATGGGAGCTGATCGAAAATTCCGGGGGACTGAGCCATAGACCCGAATCCCGACCTGCCCCCCGCATGCATGGACCTTCCGCCCGCATGCCCGCATCCCCCGCACCTGACATGCCGGTCAATGATACGCTCGATGCTCCGGTCATGGCTGACACCAGACTCAGGCAGACAGAGAAGTCCCTGTCCGCTGCCTCTCTCTATACCCGCAGCAGCCTGATCGAGGCAAGCCTCGATCCTCTGGTAACCATCAGTGCAGACGGAAAGATCATGGATGTCAACAAGGCCACGGAGCTGGTTACCGGACGGTCCCGCGAGCAGCTCATCGGAAGTGATTTTTCCAAACTGAGGCGGGCCGAGAAAAAACTGAAGATGTATATGGCGAAACTTGAGAAAAGCAATCAGGAGCTTCAGGACTTCGCCTTTACGGCTTCCCATGACCTTCAGGAGCCGCTCTGTAAGATCCAGGCTTTTGGAAATCAGTTAAAAATCAAATACTTCGATATTTTTGGAGATGAAGGCCGGGACTATCTGGAGAGAATGCAGAGCGCGGCGAACCGGATGCAGGCCCTTATCCGGGCTCTGCTCGGCTACTCCAGGGTTACCACCAAGGCCGAACCTTTCTCCACCATTAATTTAACCGGCCTGATTCAGGAAGTAATGGCTGACCTGGAAACCAGGGTGAGAGAAACCGGCGGCAGGGTAGAGATCGAGAAACTGGCAGACCTGGAAGCGGATCCCAATCAAATGCGCCAGCTCTTCCAGAACCTTATCAGTAATGCCCTGAAATTCCACGGTGAGGAAAAACCCCTTATCAGGATTTGCGGGCAGATGGACCCTTCAACTTCCCATTATCTGATTTATGTCCAGGATAATGGCATCGGTTTTGACGAAAAATACCTCGATTGCATCTTTATGCCCTTCCAGCGGCTGCATGGCCGCAGCAGCAGCTATGAAGGGACGGGGATGGGGCTGGCCATTTGCAGGAAGATCGTGGAGCGCCACAACGGTAAAATCACTGCCAGAAGCGCGCCGGGAAAAGGATCGACCTTTATTGTCACTCTGCCGGTAAAACAGCTCAAAGAGGAAGAGGGATAACGAAGAAGGGGTATGATGAAAAATAAAATTGAGAGTATTTCAATATTGATGGCTGACGATGATCAGGATGATTGCCTTCTGGTAAAAAATGCCTTTGCCGCCAACCGGATCGCTAACAGCCTTCACTTTGTCGAGGATGGCGAAGAGCTGATGGACTACCTGTATCGGCGCGGGAATTATAGCGATATAGCCGCTTTTCCCTTACCGGCATTGATTCTGCTTGACCTGAATATGCCAAAAAAAGATGGCCGTGAAGCATTACGGGAGATAAAAGCCGACCCCAATTTAAGGAGTATCCCGGTCATTATCCTGACCACCTCCGAACGGGAGGAAGAGATCTTTCGCAGCTATGACATGGGCGCCAATTCATTCATTACCAAACCGGTAACCTTCCAGGGACTGGTGGAGGCCATGAAGGCCCTGAGCCGATACTGGTTTGAGATTGTGGAATTGCCAAGCAGGAGAGAAGAATAAGTATGGACACTTTTCCTGTCATTCATGTTTTACTTATCGAAGACGATGAAGACGATTATATCCTCATAAAAGAGATGCTGACCAGCATTCCGGGCAGACAATATGACCTTGAATGGATCCCGACCTATGAGGCTGCTCTGGCTGCCATGCTGGAGAACAGGCACGATGTCTATCTCCTCGACTACCGGCTCGGCCAGCGTACCGGACTTGAGCTTATGCAGGAAGCGGCAAAGCAGGACTGCTGCCGCAGCCCGGTCATATTTCTCACCGGTCACGGCGGCTATGAGATCGATATGGAAGTGATGAAGGTAGGAGCAGCGGATTACCTCACCAAAGGAGAGTTTACTTCCTCGCTCCTCGAACGTTCCATCCGGTATGCTCTTGAGCGGAAGAAAACCGAAGAGCTTTTGATACGGAACGAGAAGGAATTACAAAAGCTGGAACGGCTTGAATCTTTGGGCACTCTGGCTGGCGGTATCGCTCATGATTTTAATAACGTTCTAACAGCCATTGTCGGCAATCTCTCCCTGGCTAAATTCTTTGTAGCCCCGGAAAACAAGGCATTTGAACTGATGGCTCAGATGGAAAAATCACTTTCCCGGGCCAAGGGCCTGACGCAGCAGTTGCTAACCTTTGCCAAGGGCGGTGCACCGATAAAGAAGCTTGCTCCAATCTCCGAATTAATCCAGGATACAACTACCTTTGCCTTGAGAGGCTCGAACGTAAGAAGCGAATTTCTGATGCCGGATGATCTCTGGCCGGTCGAGATTGACGAGGGACAGATCAGTCAGGTTATTCATAACCTGGTCATTAATGCCAAACAGGCTATGCCCGGCGGGGGGGTAATACGAATTTGTGCTGAAAACCTATTCATCGAAGCGCAGGATATCATCCCTACTGCTATCCCATTGAAGGAGGGGCGATATCTCAGGATATCGCTGCACGATGAAGGCATCGGCATTCCCCCGGAGAATCTTGCACATGTCTTTGATCCCTATTTTACGACCAAGCAGGAAGGGAACGGCCTGGGATTAGCGGTAGTATTCTCAATTATTAAACGGCATGAAGGGTACATCACTGCCGAATCCCGGGAGGGAATTGGAACAGCCTTTCATATTTATCTTCCAGCCTCCGGAAAAGAGTTTTTCGAAGTAGAAGCGATTGAAGAGGAAAGGCTCCATTTTTGCGAAGGCAGAGTGCTGGTTATGGATGATCAGGAAAATGTCAGACAGATTACCGGTGATTTACTCAATTATCTTGGCTATCAGGTCGAATTCTCGATTGATGGAAATGAAGCTATTGAGCTCTTTAAAAAAGCCTGTGAGGCAGGGAACCCTTTTGATGCGGTTATCCTGGACCTGACCATACCTGGCGGCATCGGCGGCAAGGAGGTTATTCAGGAGCTGCGGAAGATAGATCCGGGGGTGAAAGCCATTGTCTCAAGCGGGTATTCCAATGATCCTATCATGGCTGATTACCGGCAATACGGATTCAGTGAAGTGATTACCAAGCCGTATAGTATCGAAGAATTCAGCAAAACGCTGAGCAGGATCAGAGAAATATAGGCTGGAGAAAAACCCGGCAGTTAAGAAAAAAATCCTCAACCATGCACCGCAGAGCGTGCACTCGCCATTAAAAGCCTCAATCCCGCTGCTTATACTGTAAAGGACAAAGACAAAAAGCAAAGGACACCACTGAGACACACCGGACACAGAGGTGATAGAGGTAAGTCCGGCAGAAAGGCGTGGAAGCGAGAGCGCTGGTCCGTTCATTCTTTGCCATTCCCGCAAGGCCTGTTCCCGCAGGCATTACTTTGAGCTGGATTAATCTGAGACAGGAGCATTTCCTTTAATCCGGCTCCATCCTGCAAGGCCATATACTGGGCCACTCCCTGGTCAACGATGGAGTTGACCAGATTCTTCCCCTGAAATTCCGGACAGAACGTCGATTTGGGGATGGTGGAATACATGCTCTTCAGGAGCGCCTGAAAGAATATGGAGGCAAATTCGGTGCAAACCTGCTCAAGCTCAAGTCGTGTTGGCTGTGCCGGTTGTGCAGGCTGTTGTGCTGTGGGGGAGTTATATAATTTCCAGCTCAGCATGCAGTGCTCCCGTAGCTCTGATGGATTGCAGAATGGCGATCAGGTCCCTGGAGCTGACGCCGATGGCATTCAGTGCCCTGACCAATTCGCCGACCGTGGTATTGGCAGGAAGTGGAATCAATTTTCCCCGCTCCTCCTGAACGGTAACGTCTGTTTGAGGAACTTTCTGGGTTTTTCCGTCTGAAAGCGGCAGGGGCTGCGAAACTTCCTGAGTTTCCCTGATTTCGATGCTCAGATTGCCGTGGGAGATAGCCACACTCGAAATTTTGACATTTTCGCCAACCACTACTGTGCCGGTGCGCTCGTTGATCACTACCCTGGCCTGATTGTCCGGCTCGACCTCGAATTCCTGAATGGTCGCCACCAGCTCAACCAGGCTGGTTTGAAACTGGGGAGGGATAAGCAGACTGATGCTTCGGGGATCCTGGGCATGGGCAATCTTCATCTTCAGAGATGAATTGATTGTCTGGGCAATTCTGGCTGCAGTGATAAAATCCGCCCGCTCCATAGTCATCAGCAGGGGTTTCCGGACATCGAGGGTGAAGGGGATTTCGCGCTCGATCAAGGCACCTTGCGGAATTCTGGCTACGGTGGGATGGTTTTTCTGGACCCCTCCCCCGGCAGATCCTCCGGCGGCAAACCCTCCTACCGACAACGGCCCCTGGGCAACGGCATAGACCTTGTCATCCACTCCTTTGAGCGGCGTCAACAGCAGCGTGCCTCCCTGAAGGCTGGTGGCATCGCCGAGAGATGAAATGGTCACATCGATCCGCTCTCCCGTGCGGGCAAAGGGAGGCAGGGCAGCCGTAACAACCACCGCAGCCACGTTCTTGACCTTCAACTCACCGGGGTCAACCGATACCCCCAGTTTTCTCAGCATATTGGACAGGGAATTGATCGTAAATCTGGTACCTCCTTTATCCCCGGTCCCATTCAGGCCGACGATCAGGCCATAGCCGATCAACTGGTTTTCCCGGACTCCCTGAATATGGACCAGATCCTTGATCCGGCTGGCCGCCTGACAGTTCCGGACGCCGCCCCCGTGCAGGTCCACGGCCAGCAGCAGACAGATGAGGGTAACGGCGGTAATAAGTACCGGCAACCCCAGCACCGTCCTGCCCTGCTTCCCTCTGTGTCTCTGTGTCTCTGTGGTTTCTTTTGCTTTTTGTTGTAATATCCTGCTCATGATTCCTCTTCCCCTCCTCCCTTCCCCCACATCCCTTCCCTCTCTCCCCCCTAAAATGGCCAGACCAGGTCAATGACCCTGCTCAGCCAGCCAGGGTGCTGCTTCTCGCTCATCACCCCTTTGCCGGTATAGGCTATCTGGGCATCAGCGATGGAGGTGGAGGATATGGTATTGTCCGGAGCGATGTCTTCCGGCCTGATAATTCCCTGAATGACAATGAGCTGTTGTTCGTTGTTGATGGTCACCTGCCTGGTTCCCCGTATGGCCAGATCGCCGTTGGGCAGAACGCGGTTGACCCGCGCGCTGAGGGTAGCGGTGACCTTGCCGCTTCGGCTGATTTCTCCGGATCCGTCGAAGGTGTTGCTGGCTGAGGCGCTCAGCAGCTTGGCCGGATCGAGGTTGGGATTGCGGCTGGCAACGGATTTTTCAAATCCCAGAAGCGAGGTGACATCCGCTGCGAGCGACGACTTTTTCCCGGTTTTGGTGCTGGCATTGCCGCTGGCGCTGGCCCTTTCCACAATATTTACGGTAACGATATCCCCCACTGCCCTGGCCCTCGGATCGGCAAAGAGATAGCCGGAAGGCGATGAATCCTTCCAGAGCGATCCGTCACTTGCCAGCGATGCTTCATCACCGGGTGCAGCGACAACGGGCGGACACTCCGCAGGCGAATCCGCGCCCTGCTGCACCGGGCCTGAACTCCGGGCAACTTTGGCACATCCCCCTGCCGCCGTCAGCAGGAAGCAGGCAATCCCCAGCGTACAAACAATACTGATAATATTAAAAAGTAACCTGTATCTGATTTTCACCAATGACTTTTCCATAAACATTCCCCTGAGAAGTCAGGTTTTCAGCCGGGATGATCTCTCCCTGGCGGCCATCAGCCCTGGCTCTCCCAAAGCCGACAATGCGAAGGTTATTGCTCTCGACCGTCATTTTGATGATTGCCCCCTTCCTGATCAACAGGGGCTGCTCGACCATTTTGAGAGTCAGCTCACTGCCTGCCCGGACCGGCTGACGGCAGGTCATGCCTACGATCCGGGTTGAATCACCGATCCCGTCAGGATCAGGGTAATCGAGGACCACGGCCTTTTGGGTCACATCGCCCGCAGTGATAATTTCACCCTTGCCAAGGTCTCTGGCTGCCACCAGAATCATGGCGTGATAGCGGATAGCGGCCAGAACCCTGATCTGCCTGAGCACCTCTCCCTTATGTTTGATCCTTACGGTATAACTTTCCTCCTGCCTGCCCGGCGGCCCGGTAAAAGGAACCTCGAATTCGATAGCTCCACCATCCCCCTCACCTCCATCATCCCCCTCCGGCACCTTCACCGGCTGGGAAAGGGAAACCCTGACCTTCTCCAGCTCGAATTCCTGGTCAGAAAATTGCTCGAAAAAGCGCTGCCGGAAAAGCCGCTCCACCTCTTCGGCGGTAATCTCCCGGTATTTTCGCTCTACCAGGCACCTGTCAGGGCCGGAAAAGGAAATTTTCAACGGATCAGGGTACTCTCTTTTGAGCTGATGAAGAATGCCCTGGGAGGTGATAATTACCGTGGAGCCTGGCAGGGGTGATTTCCCCACCTGGATGCGGCCCAGTTTTCCGGTCAGGGCTGCATCGGTCCCCTGCACGCTGGCAATATCGCCGAGCAGGACCTTTTCTTTACTCACTGCAGACCGCTCCTTGAGGAGCAGGGTCACATTCCTGCACCCCGTGCTGCCATCGGCCTGCACCGGCTGGCAGCATCCCGTTCTGCCGGGCAGCAGCAGCACCAGGCCGATCAGGGTCAGGCCGGTCATAGCCGCCAGGCTGCGCAGATTATCCTTTCCTGCCTTCCGGTTCATCATCTCTTCACATTACTGGCCAGACGCATCATTTCGTCAGCGGTCTGCATGGCCTTGGAATTGATCTCATAGGCCCTCTGGGCAACAATCATATTGACCATCTCTTCCATAATGCTGACATTGGACATCTCAAGATACCCCTGGGTAATGGTCCCCAGGCCATCCTGACCGGGTGTGCCCGTGACCGGATCACCGGAGGCGTCTGTTGCCTCGTAGAGGTTGCGGCCGATACTGCTCAGTCCGGCAGGATTCGGAAAATTGACCAGTTCGATGTTTCCCAGTTCGGTAAAGGTGCTCTGACCAGCCAGTTTGACCGAAACAAGGCCGTCAGAGCCGATGTTGACCTTTTCCGTATCAGCGGGAATGGTGATTTCGGGAGCGATAACGAATCCATCGGAAGTCACTACCCTGCCCTGGCTGTCCAGTTTCAGGGCCCCGGAGCGGGTGTAGGCCATGTCGCCGCTGGGCCTGGTGACCTGAATAAAACCATCCCCCTCAATGGCTATATCCAGTTCGTTTTCCGTTTTCTGATAATCCCCCTGCAGGAACAGCTTCTGAACAGCTACCGTCCTCGATCCCTGCCCCAGCTCAATGCCGGTAGGTACCTGGGTACCCAGTGAGGATGGTGCTCCGGCCGGCCGGAGGTTCTGATACAGCAGGTCCTGAAAATCAGCCCTGCTTCGCTTGAAGCCGGTGGTATTGACATTGGCCAGGTTATTGGAAATAACATCGATATTGAGCGTCTGGGCTTCCATGCCGGAAGCTGAAATCCAGAGAGAACGAATCATAACAAGCTCCTTCCTGTAAGATAAACCACGCCATGAGCATCATCAGCCGATTACATCCTGTTGGTTTCGGTGATAATCTTCTGGTCCATTTCATCGACAGCCTGAATGACCTTCTGGCATGACTCGTAAGTGGTGGATATTTCAATGAGTCTGGCCATCTCTTTCATCAGGTTGACGTTGGCAAGCTCAACCTGGCCCTGCTGGACCACCGCTCCCTGCGCGGGTTGCTCCCGGACACCGGGAGACTGAAGAAAGAACAGGCTTCCACTCCGGGTATCGAAGGGATAAGGACGGGGGAAAGTAGCCAGACGCAGTTTGTCCACAACCTGCCCGTCCACCTGAATCGTCCCGTCAGCAGTGATGCTGATGTCATTTCCGGTGATCCGTACAGGCCCGTTTTGTCCGAGGATCGGAAGCCCTTCCTGGGTAACCAGCCCCCCCCTGGCATCCAGAGAGAAATTTCCTTTCCGGGTATAGGCAGGTCCCTGTGCAGTCTGGACCACGAAAAAACCATCCCCCTCCAGGGCAAGGTCCAGCCTGCTGTTGGTGTTCTGCCGTGCGCCCTCGGAAAAGTCCATGCTTTTTCTGTCCACCTGGGCAACATCACCGTTGAAACCCACGCTCAGGCGGGCAGCTTTATAGCCAATGGCGTTGCTGTTCGCCATGTTCGTACTCGCTGCATCCAGCCGCTCCTGCTGAACAAGACAGCCGGCTACAGCCCGATACATTCCAATGTTCATGAGCTTACTCCCTGTAAAAGAAGTTGTCAGGTGGAAGTTATCAGTAATTTCACGACCCGTTAGGATCGGCAAAGGATGGAAGAACGATCTCCCGCAGAGACGCAGGGGCGCAGAGAATAACCGAAAATGATTTCCTCTGCGTCTCAGCGTCTCTGCGGGAGAAATACAACACTGCCGTGTCGTCTTTCCCATAAGAGCGATTGTCTTTACTGACCACTGACCACTGACCACTGACCACTATACTGACTACCGTTTCAGGTTCACCAGTTCAGTCAGGAGCTGATCAGCCGTGGTGATGGTTCGGGCATTGGCCTGAAAGGCGCGCTGCGTAATGATCATTCTCACAAACTCAGCGGCCAGGTCCACGTTCGAATTTTCCAGATTAAAAGAGGCGATGCTTCCCTTGCCTCCTGTTTTAGGTGCATTGATGACCGGCTGGCCGGACGCCGGGGTAGCCAGATAGAGATTGTTACCCACATGCATCAGGCCATTTGGATTATGGAAATCAGCCAAAGCGATGCGGGCGATATCCTCGCGCCGGCCATTGGTAATGATTCCCTGAATTACTCCATCCCTGTTGATGACAAAGCTGCTCATGGAACCTGCCTCATAGCCATCCTGGGAAAAAGAGATCGTGGAAGAAAGATCAGCGGCATGCTGAGTGGATCCTCCAAAATCGACATTGATTGTCTGCCCTCCACTCATGGTAATGGTACCTGTGCCTGGCGTAGTACTGTCCAGAACTCCAGTAGTAGTGAAGGTCAGGTCGCCGCTCTGGTTCAGTGAAGTACCCTCCTCGAAGGCATGCCACTCCCATTGATTATCGGCATCCTTGCGAAAGTAGAAGGTGAGATTGTGCCCGTCACCAAGAGAATCGTAGATTGTCAGGGATACGGTGTAGCTGGAAGTATTCGAGGGATCGGCAGGATCAAAAGCTGCACCGGATGAAACCGGATCATCGGATTTCAGATTGACTTTTATGGCCACATTTTCAGTGGCATGGGGAGAGACTGAAATATTGGAAATATTGAGGTCAGATGGAGGACTGGCCATGCCTGCGCTATCCTGCAGGTTCCACCCCTGAACAACCCGGCCTTCGGGAGTAACCAGCTTTCCGTCTTCATTAATATGGAATTGCCCGGCCCTGGTATAATATTCACCAGCCTCATCCTTGACGATAAAGTATCCGGCTCCGTCAATGGCCAAGTCCGTCAGGTTGTTGGTGGCGGTCAGAGGGCCCTGGCTCAGGACTGACGATACACCACTGACGTTGACTCCATTCCCGAATTCAAGTTTTCCAGTCTGCTGATAGAGAATGTCGGCAAATTCCGCCCGCTGGGTCTTATAGCCAGGTGTATTGGCATTGGCGATATTATTGGCGATGATGGACATGTCATTGTTATTGGCAGTTAAACCGTTGACTCCTGTCGAGAGACAATTGAGCATATCATTTCCTCCTCATGTTCATTATGGTCACAATAGTCACTTGATCTCCATGATGGTCACCGATGGTCTCCTGAGTTATCCGCTGCTGAATACCAACTACCATCCGATATCTACTCCTCTATCTACTCCTCACCGCTGTCCGCTTCCACTGCTGCCTGCTCCGGCGGCAATGCGGCGGAAGATTCCTCCTTTTCGTTTTCGCTGACTTGCAGGATTCTCGATATGGGCACAGTCTGCTCTGCCACCTTTACCGAAGGATCACCTCCTTGCGTGAAAATAACCTCCTTGACCTCGTCGATCAGATAGGGAGTCAAGCTGATTGTCTTCCCTTGACGGCTGTAAGCGGTAATTTCAACCGTATATGTCCCTTCGGGCAGATCTTTTCCTTTATCCCCCTTCCCATCCCATTCGATTGTCTGCATCCCGCTGTCCTGGGAAGGTTTCTCGATAGTCCTTACTTCACGCCCGTCTGAATCGAATATTTTGACGGTCACTCTGTTCGCACTATCGGCCAATTCGTAGTTGAGGTTAACGGTACTCTGGTCTTTCAGATAAACCTTGGTTGCATCGATCCTGGCTGTTTTTCCCAGGAGGTTGGCCAGCAGGGAATTATAGATGGAGTTTTGAGAATCGGCCAATGTCTCAAGACCCTGATTGACGTTATACATCTGCTCAAGCTGGCTGAACTGGGACAACTGAGAGACAAATTCCGTATTATCCATAGGATTTAAGGGGTCCTGGTGCTGCATCTGCGTCAGGAGAAGCTTTAAAAAGTCATCCTTGTTCAGGCTGTCAATTTTTGAAATCGTCTCGTTGGCCGACGGAGCAACCGTTGACTCGAGTAATCTGGATGCTTGCATTTCCTCATCTCCTAAAGAATTAAAGATGACCACGAAATACACGAAACACACGAAAGAGACTTTGTATTCTTTCGGGCCTATTTCGTGTATTTCGTGGTTAAAATTCTTTGCCAAGTTAAGCTAAATAGTTTATTTCATTATCGCCGGTATCGTGCTTTCCATTCTGGCCGAACGGAGAACCGGGGGTATCGGCGGCGGATATACCCGCTAAGCCCTGCTCTCTTCTTTTCTGGTATTGGCCTTCCGGATAGCCGGAAAACCTGCTTTGTTTCTGATGGCCGATGCCTCCTCCCCCAACGGATACGGAAAATTGATTTACTTCCAGCCCCTGATCTGCAAGATGCCTGGCCAGTGACACCTTGAGGGAGGCAAGATTTTCCTCCAGAATTTTCTGTGTCTGCGGGTTATCTGCCGCCAGATGAGCCCTGAACATGTTTTCCTTCAGTTCGAGACTGATATGCAGCCTGCCCAGATGCTCCGGATGAAGATTTACGGTCAGGCTATGGCCGTTGTCCCGGATATGAGCCGTGAGCCGGGGCATGACCTGCTGGATTATCTCCTCCACAGGAGAAGATGCGGCTGAGGTAGAGGTATTGATTGCAGCCGGCAGCGATGTGCTTTCCCTGAGAGACGGCTGGCCGGGTAATTTCAGGGAAAATGCCGCCTCTTTACTGTCAGGTGATGTCAGGGGGCCGGATTTGGGCTTATCATGGTAAGGAGTTGACTGCTTTTCCACCAGACCCGTCAGGCTCCGGGAAATTGCCGGAACATCCACCTCCTTCGATGGAGGTGCCGCGAACGGATGGGGCGGGGAAGAAACTGATATGCCGCTTCCGGGCTGCTCCTTGCTGCTGATGGGCAGTACGTTTTTTTCATCCCCCTGTTGTGCGGATGATGATTTTGAGCCCGGCTTTACCGGCTGAGTCTGACTCTGCCAATTCTGCGGGGGATTCAGGTCCACCTGCCGGGTGAGTTTGCCCTGGAGGTCAACATCTCCCTGCAAAGCCTTCGGTATGGCCTTCGGGTCAGTATCCTGCTGTTTGCCCTGAAGATTGCCTGCCTGCTGTTGAGCCTGGAAGTCAACCGCCCGCTGTCTGCTCTGATGATCAGCATCCCCCCCCTTCCTGTCCTGGAAACCGATCTCCTCCCGGTTGCCCTCCGGATCGGTGATTCCCTGTACAATGTGCGGACCAATCACTTGCTGCTTGCCGAGGGGATCGATATCCTGTCGCGTACCCTGCGGATCAATCACTCGTTGAGTGCCCTGGAGATTACCCTCTTTTTGCATAACCTGCGGATCAATATCCGCTTTTTCCCTCCGCGGGTCGGCATCCTGTGGTTTGCTGTGCCGGTCTGTCTCACCCTGTATGCTTTGCAGTTTATCGCTCTGCTGGTCAATCTCCCTCTGCCTGCCCTGCGGATCGATGGTTCGCGGATTGACGGTTTCTTGTATAACCCGCAGATCAATCAGCCGTTGTTTATCCTGCGGATCGATCTTTCCCTGAAGATCAGGATCAGATTCAACCGGCAGGTCAAACTTTGGCTGTGGATCGAAGCTTTCCGGAAGATTAAGGTCTTCCCACGAATTCAGGTCTGTTGACAGAGCAGGCTCCGCTTGCTGGTTAAGATTATCCTGCGGGGCAGGAACGAGACCCGGCTTGCGTTCGTCCTTCGGGTCAGGTCCTCTGTTCATATTGAGCTCATCCTGCCTGGCAGATGCTGCATCTAAACTGAGCGCGCCCTGCTCATCAGGCCCTGCCAGCCAATTAACTCTATTTTGGCCCTGCGGCTCAGGAACTGACTCCAGGATGGGCTCACCCTTCGGGTCAGGCTCTACCTTCATATTGAACTCATCCTGTCTGACTGATGCTGCCTCTAAGCCGGGTTTGCCCGCCCCATCAGGCTCTGCCTGCCAATTAATTCTATCCTGTCCCTGATACTGCTGCTCAGGAACCGGCTCCGGATTGAGCTTGCCCTTCGGGTCATGTTCTGCCTGCGGGTCAAGTTTATCCTGCCTGGCGGATGCTGTCTCCAGGTTGGGCTTACCCTTCTGGTCAGGCTCAGCTTGCGGGTTGAACATGCTCTGCTGGGTGGGCGCTGCCTCCATGCCAGGCTTGCCCTGCCCATCAGGTTCTGCCTGCCATATAACTCTATCCTGATCCTGAGCCTGATCCTGAGCCTGAAGCCCAGGAACTGGCTCCGGATTAAAATCGTCCTTCTGGTGAGGTTCTATCTTCAGGGTAAGCTCATTCTGCTTGACAGACACTGCCTCCAAACCGACCTTGCCCTGTTCATCAGGAATTGCCTGCCATATAATCTTTACCTCTTCCCCTTTTTGTTCCTGAGCCTGCGGCACAGGGATTGGCTCTGGATTGAGCTCACCCTTCTGGTCAGGTTCCGCCTGCGGGTTGAACATGCTCCGCTGGGCAAATACTACCTCCACCTCCGGACTGAGCTTACCCTGGCTATCAGGCTCTGCCTGCCATGTAACTCTATCCTGAGCCTGAGCCTGCGGCGCAGGAACTGGCTCCGGATTGAGCTCGCCCTTATGGTCAAGTTCCACCTTCACCTTAAGCTCATCCTGCATGGCCGATGCTCCCCCCAGGCTCTGGTTGCCCTGCCCATCAGGTGCTATTATCTGCCAATTAATCCTATCCTGTTCCTGGAGCACAGTGACTGCCTCCTGGTTAAGCTCACCCCTCTGCTCAGTCTCTGCCTGCGGAGTGAACATGCTCTGCTGCGCAGACGCTGCCTCCGGCCTGAGCTTGGCCTGCTCATCAGGCCATGCCTGCCAATTAATCTCATTCTGGTCCTGCGGACCGGGAACCGGTTCCGAATCCTGAGCCTGAAGCCCAGGAACTGGCTCCGGATTAAAATCGTCCTTCTGGTGAGGTTCTATCTTCAGGGTAAACTCATTCTGCTTGACAGACACTGTCTCCAAACCGACCTTGCCCTGTTCATCAGGAATTGCCTGCCATATAATCTTTACCTCTTCCCCTTTTTGTTCCTGAGCCTGCGACACAGGGATTGGCTCTGGATTGAGCTCACCCTTCTGGTCAGGTTCCGCCTGCGGGTTGAACATGCTCCGCTGGGCAAATACTACCTCCACCTCCGGACTGAGCTTACCCTGGCTATCAGGCTCTGCCTGCCATATAACCCTATCCCGCTCCTGAGCCTGCGGCGCAGAAACTGGCTCCGGATTGAGCTCGCCCTTCTGCTCAGTCTCTGCCTGCGGGTTGAGCTCATCCTGCCTGGCAGATATTGTCCCTGGGCTCAACCTGCTCTGCCCGTCAGACTCTGCCTGCCATGTAACTCTATCCTGAGCCTGAGCCTGCGGCGCAGAAACTGGCTCCGGATTGAGCTCGACCCTCTGCTCAGTCTCTGCCTGCAGGGTGTGTTCAGAGGTTCCCCATCTTGGAGAGGTGCCTCTCTCATACTCCTCCCCCTTGAGGGGGGGAGCCCCTGTAGCAGGCAAGCCTCCATCACTCTCCTCCCCCTTGAGGGGGGAGGCTGGGTGGGGGTGATGGCTATTCTCACCCTTCTCATTGAAAAAGGGGAAATGGGGAACATCCGGGGTGTGTTCATCCTGTTTGACAGATGCTGCCTCCAGGCCAAGCTTGCCCTGCCCTTCAGTCACCGCATCCCATATAACCCTATCCTGTTCCTGACCCTGCTGCCTAAGAGCTGGCTCCGGATTGAGCTTGCCCTTATGGTCAAGTTCCACCTTCACCTTAAGCTCATCCTGCATGGCCGATGCTCCCCCCAGGCTCTGGTTGCCCTGCCCATCAGGTGCTATTATCTGCCAATTAATCCTATCCTGTTCCTGGAGCACAGTGACTGCCTCCTGGTTAAGCTCACCCCTCTGCTCAGTCTCTGCCTGCGGAGTGAACATGCTCTGCTGCGCAGACGCTGCCTCCGGCCTGAGCTTGGCCTGCTCATCAGGCCATGCCTGCCAATTAATCTCATTCTGGTCCTGCGGACCGGGAACTGGTTCCGAATTGAGCTTGCCCTTCTGACTAAGCTCTACCTGCGGGTTGAATGGACTCCGCTGGGCAGGCGCTGCCTCCAAACCGAGCTTGTCTTGCCCATCAGGCTCTGATTGCCATGTAACCTGGCCCTGATCCTGATCCTGACTCCGAGCCTGCGGCCCAGGGGCTGGCTCCGCCAGGCTAAATTTGCCCTTCTGGTCAGGCTCTGTCTTCATGCCGACTTCATCCTGCCTGGCTGAAGCTGCTTCCAAGCGGAGCCTGCTCTGCTCATCAGGCTCCACCTGCCCTGTAATCCCATTCTGATCCAACGGCCTGAGAACTGGCTCAGGGTTGGGCTTGTCCTTCTGATCAGGCTCTGCCTGCGGATTGAACATGCCCTGCCGGATAGATACTGCCTCCGGGCTCATCGTGCCCCGCCCATCGGGTTCCTCTGCCTTCATATTGAGCTTATCCTGCCTGGCCGATGCTACTTCCAGGCTGGCCTTGTCCTGCCCATCAGGTGCTATCTGCCAATTAATCCTATCCTGTCCCTGGAGCACAGTGACTGGCTCCTGATTGAGCTCGCCCATCTGCTCAGTCTCTGCCTGCGGGGTGAACATGCTCTGCTGCGCAGACGCAGCCTCCGGGTTAAGCTTACTTTGCCCATCAGGAGACTCTGCCTGCCATGTAACCCCATCCGGTTCCTGAGCCTGCGGGCCGGGGGGAACTGTCGCCGGGCTGAACTCGCCATTCTGATCTGAGTCCACCTGCAGGGTATATTCACCATGCTTGACAGGTTCTGCATCAAAGCTAAATTTGCTCTGTCCATCAGGCTCTGCCTGCCAATTAATCCCATTCTGAACCCGCTGCCCGGGAACTGGCTCCGAGCTGAATTTTCCCTTCTGGTCAGGCTCTGCCTGTATCCTGAATTTATCCTGCATGACAGGCACAGGCTCTACCTCATCCTGAGCCTGTGCCCGCGGCACAAAAACTGGCTCCAGATTGAGCTTGCCATTCTGGTCAGGTTCTGCCTTCATGTTGAGCTTATCCTGCCTGGCCGAAGCTGCATCTGAGCTAAGTTTGCCCTGCCCATTGGGCACTGCCTGCCAATCAACCCTATACCTATTCTGCGGCCCAGAAATCAACTCCGGATTGAGCGGGCTCTTCTCAGGCTCCGCCTGGGGGTCAAGGGTGCTCTGCCGGGCAGGTTCTGCGAAGTATTCGCTGTGATTGCCTTCCCCTTCGATGATGGAGCCGCGAACTACCTCCAAAGGAGGTAAGGATTCACCATGATCATCCCCTTCGATCACGGATAGGCTATCCACATCCTCATTAGGAAATGATCTATCATACTCCTCTCTCATGGCTATGACTTCATTATCCACCTTCCCACCAGGTGCGAGACTGTCATCCCTCTCCCCCTCAAAGGGCGATGTCATTAAATCAAGGGCAGTCATTGAGCCCAGGGCAGTCTCTTTCCCCCCTCGCCCCTGTGGAGAGAGGGTTGTGGTGAGCGGCTTTGCGGTGCGAAGCGCTAAGTTAATGACATTGTCCGTAAGGGGGGAGGCTGAATAGGGATGATAGATGAGATCACCCTCTTCTGTCTCCCTGACAAAGGCAGGAGTCTGGCCACTGCCTTCTGCGGCGGCACCCACAGTGTGGGGTAGCCCTTTGGATTGCGGTGGCACGACACCGCTTTCCTTCTCATGGAGTGAGGATGAAGGGATAGTCATTTTCCTTGCAGATGGCTCAACATAGCCGCTTTCATGAATAGCCGGGCTTAACTGAATAGCATTGCCCTCACTGGGGAGAGGGCTGGCAGTGTGCTCAAGCCACAGGGGCTCCCTGCGCCACAGGGGCTTTAAGTCCTCCTCGATAAATGGGAGGTATTGATGACCACGGGATAGACTTTGAGTCACTTCCGGGTCAGGTTGTGTTACCCCAGAGAAGCTTTGAATTCGCACCGGGGGAGGCTGGAACCCCTCACGGATACCCTCATGGCTACCCTGACTTTCCCCAGGGTGAAGTGGGGTTTCCCCAGGGAGGCTCCGGGTGTCTTTCCCTGAACCAATGTCTGTGTCTGCTGACCCCTTATTGACAACTGCCGGTCCGGGCTCTCCTTCCTGCTGTGCCTGGAGTGGGCGCACATTTTCAAAGTCAATCCTGACTGTGGACCAATGGTAAGGAATTATCCGCTTTATATATATTTTATCTGCCTCTGATTCCACCAGGGTTATTCTCCCGATCCCGTTCTTCCCGATCCGATCCTGGGCTCTGTACCTGGCTATACCCCTGCCCCTGGTATCCTGAGACTGAACCATATCCCTGGCTATGGCCTGCGCTCTGAACGTGTCCCCGGCCCAATACCTGTTTTGAGCCACTTCCCCGGCATCTCTCATGAAATACCCGGCCTGAGCCACGTTCATCTTCCCGGTCATGTCCGAGTCCCTGGTCACAGCCACTTCTCCATCCGTATTCACCTCCCCGGATGTTTTCACGCTCCTGGCCATATCCACATCCACGGCTATGTCTCCATCCCTGATCATATCCATATCTCCGGCCATGTCCACATCAGCGGCCATGTCCGTATCTCTGGCCATATCTCTATCCCTGGCCGCATCCAGAGCCAAATTCTCAGCCTGCGGCATATCCTTGACTGCAACCTGCGGCATATCCTTGACCGCATCCCTGACCCTGGCTGCCATGTCCCCGGTCATGTCCTTTGCTTTATCAAAGGAGCTCAGGGAACGGCTCAGAAACTGGAAAAAGAGATTGTCGGAATCAGGGGGAACCGTTTTTGATTCTCTCCCTCTGGATTTTTCTTCGATCTGTCTGGCCGCTCTGGTTTTTATAAATTGGAGGCGATCCGCACCTGATGGAAAATTCTGAGCCGAAAGCATTATCTTTTGCCCCTTGGCCTGTGCTCTTCATTCGTGCACTGAGCCCGTATTGTGTTAAACCCTTCATTTACGAATATGAACGGGAAAACCGTGCTTGTGATCCTGCCTTCTCATATCTCATATTTTCAGCGTGTTCTTGATCATATCCTTGGTCGCGCTGACTGCGGTAAGATTAGCTTCGTAGGCACGCATGGTAGTGAGCAGATTGCCCATTTCCTCTATGGGGCTGATATTGGGCATGGCCACTACACCATCGGCATCTGCATCCGGATGCGAAGGGTCATAGACCAGGTTCGGCTGCCGGGGATCGGTGAAGGTTCCGATCACTTCGACTTTGTTCACCGGCCTTATTCCAACGGATTTCAGGATTTCCTCAAAGGTAGGCTGTTGAACCGGAATGGCTGCGAAAGTGGCGTCCTGACGGCGATAGGGGCCGCCGGCAGCAGTCCTGGTGGTGGTAGCATTGGCAATATTGCTGGAAATAAGATTCATCCGATAGCGCTGGGCCATCAGCCCGGAGGAACTGACATCAAGTGAGGTAAACAGATTCATGGCTATTTTCTCCCTTCGGCAATAACTGTCCGCAGTTGCTCGAACCGTTTCGAGAGCATCAGAGTCAGAGTGGTGAACATGAGCTGATTTTCAGTAAGTTTGCTCATTTCCAGGTCCAGATCCACGGTATTTCCGTCATTCTTGACCGGCGTGGAAGTTGGCACCAGTTGAGGATCACGCAGCTTTTCATTCATTACCAGATCAAATGCCCGGTAATTGGGGGTATTCAGGTTGGCGATATTCGAGGAGATCAGGCTGTTGCGCCTGACCCGGTAATCCACTCCCTGTTCCAGATCAGGAAAGGGTTGATCGAACAATTTTTTTTGAATAATCCGGCCGGTCTGGCCTTTCGATTCAGCCTCAATATTCATTGGCGCATTTTCGATTCTACTGATTGGCACTTGAGTACTCTCCCTGGACAGCATATCCTGAGTCAAAGGTCAAAGACCGCTTCACTGCAAAGACTTCGGTTCCTATCTCGTAAGAAACACCAGCCATACGGTTATGGCTGGAACAAATAATCTCCTACACGGTAACATCAATCCTTGGGGCCTGCTCTTCTTCCTGCTCCTGCGAAGGTGCTCCTCCAGATACCTTCTTCACTCCCGCCTGAGCTGATTCCTGCTTCTTCCTGAGCGGAGACCGGCTGTTCTTCCGGCTGCCCTGATTCCTCCCGCCCACAGCCGGGTAACCGGCTACTGGCGGCTGTATGCCGACTGGATTGATCATGCTTTTCCCCCTTTCATCCTTTTCGATTCCTGGCCACGTCTTTACTGACCACTGGCCACTGACCACTGTTTCCTCCCCCCTCCCCTACAGCATCACTTCCCGGAGTTTCTGCTTCAGCAGGATCATGGCCTTGGTATGCCGCTCCGAGATAGTCGATTCGGCAAGGCCCAGGATAGTGCCGATTTCTTTCATGGTCAGCTCGTCCCAGTAATAGAGCGAGAGGATCATCTGGTCCTTGACGTTCAGCTCGTTAATGGCCTTGGCCAAGAGGTCTTTGATCTGCTTCAGATTGACCTTCTCATAGATGGTTTCATCCTGTGAGCTTTTCAGGCATTCGAGAATATTGTCCTTCTCATCGATGGGCAGGACTTTGGTTAAATCCTCCAGGCTGATAATGGACACGTTGCGCACCTGATTGATGAGCTTATGGTATTTTTCCAGGGAGATATTCATTTCCGCGGCAATTTCCTCATCGGTTGCTGCCCGGCCCTTTCTCTGCTCCACGTCGATGTAGGCTTTTTCCACCTTCTTGACCTTCTGGTGTATGGAGCGGGGAGTCCAGTCCTGGGCCCGCAGCTCATCCAGAATTGCCCCGCGGATCCTGAACTCTGCATAGGTCTTGAACTTGACGTCCTTGGAAGCGTCAAATTTTTCTATGGCATCGAGGAGACCGATGATGCCCGCTTCGATCAGGTCTTCGGTCTGGACATTCGGAGGCAGACGGTTGGCGATGCGGGTAGCGATGAATTTGATCATGGGCAGATGATCAAGGATCAGTTGGTTGCGATCCTCTTCGCTTTCAATCCAGGATGTCTCGTACTGCTTCTCGGTTTTAAATATATTTTTCATAATAGGGGTACCTCACTCATGTCCCAGATTAAGGACATTACTCAAGAAGAAATTAATGCTTTTGTTAGACCACGGGTCGTAGGGAATACCGCCAACAGATTCTGCTACCTTCCGGATCTCCTGACTGATCCTGGCCCTGGGGTACTGCTTGACCACGATCTGCTGGTTCCTTGATGCCTGAACCAGTCTGGGATCAGCCGAGAGAGTCCCGAGGTGTCGGATGGGAACCTTGAGGAAGCGCTGGCAGATCTTCTCCAACTTCTGAAAAAGATCCTTTCCATGCAGGGCGTTATATGCATGGTTGGTAATGACATGAAACCCGGTAACACCATACCGTATGGCCAGTACCTTGATGGTGGCATAGGCATCGGCCAGAGAGGTCGGATCCGGGGAGAGTATGACTATCACCTCCTGAGCCATCTGGTTAAAAGCCATGACATTGGAAGAGATGCCGGCTGCCGTATCGATCAGGATGAAATCGTAGTGCTGATCCAGAAGATCGAGCTGGGATTTCAGGTAGAGCTTCTGGCTGGCGCTCAGGTGGGTCATCTCTTCGATACCGGAAGCTGCGGGCAGGATCGAAACTCCATCGGGGCTTTCGGCAATCACTTCAAAGATGCTTTTCTCCTGCCGGATAACATGCTGGAGCGTCCACTGAGACGAGATCCCCAGCAGGATATTGACATTGGCCAGTCCAAGATCGGCATCGATAATCAGCACCTTTTTGTTGAACTGCCGCAAGGCAAAGGCCAGATTTACGGCGATGTTGGTTTTTCCCACCCCTCCCTTGCCGCTGGTGATGGAAAAAATTCTGGCCTTCTGGATGAGCAGGGGAGCGGCGGACTCATCAGGGATTGCAGCAGTTACAGCTACCATTTTGCGAAGGTTGTCTGCCTGGTCAAACATGCTTCTTTCTCTCTCCCTGCGCTCTCCAGTCGTTCGCCTGAAGGTCCGGTGAAGGCAGAAACCGGCTCTTCTGAAACAATAAATCGACGATGCCGTCTGGTGTGGCCACCTCGATATCTTCGGGAACCTTCTGGCCTGTGGTTATATAGGAGATGGGCTTTCCGGTATAAATCATGTGATTAAAGATAGTGCCGGGATATGAGCTTTCATCCAGCTTGGTAAACAGCAGTTTCTCATACCGCAGCAGATTGAACTTCTGACTGATATTGATCAACTCCTTTTCATTGGTATTGATGCTCAGCACCAGGTGGATCTCGGGATCGGCGACCTGGGCCATAAATGCATTGAGCAGTTGCAGGTGTTCCTGGTCATTATGGCTGAAGCCCGCCGTATCGATGAGAACATAATCCTGATCCTGGTATTGAAGCACGGCTTTTCGCATCTGCTCGAACGAGGAAGCCGGTGTTATGGGAATATTCATGATTCCGGCATAGGTATTGAGCTGTTCCACTGCACCGATCCGGTAGGTGTCAATAGTTATCAGGCCGACCTTCTGCCGTTTCTTCAACACGATTTCAGCGGACAGTTTGGCAATGGTCGTGGTTTTTCCGGTCCCCGTAGGCCCGACCAGGGCCACGAATTTCGGTTTTCGTGCACCCTGCTCTATCGGCCCGGAAGTCTTAACCAGCCGGGCAAGGATATCCCTGGCCAGTCCTTCCAGGTGGAGGCTGGTATAGTTTTCCGGCTGCGGGATCTCCAGAGTGAGGACTTCATAAATATGCTCGATAATGTCCTCCTGAAGGCCGATGTTTTTGAGTAATTGACAAAGGGAAACAATCGGGCCATGGCCTTTTCGGCTCTCCCGGCCTGGACCGGAATTTTTTCCGCGAAATGAGCTGAAAGCGCCTTTCATGCTCTGCGCCATCTGCTTTGCACCCTCGGTCATCCACTGGAAATCGGGCAGGTGCCTGCGGGAGCGCTGCTGATCGATTTGGGGATCGATACCGGCAGTACGGACTGAACCCGGCCCGGCAGACCGGACCGGCGACGGTTCAGGGGGCTGCTGTGCTGAAGGCAGAATGCTTGCCGGATACTGGCGCGGATGCCCGGAGGATGGGATATCTTCATCCAGGGCAGCCATAACTTCCACCCGGGCCGGAGACATGAGGGCCAAAGGTCCGGTCCTGGCCTTGATATTATTGACGGACAATATGAGCGCCTCAGGCCCCAGTTCCCTTTTGACCTGTCGCAGAGCTTCCTGGATATTTCCGGCTACATACTTTTTAATGTGCATTCGGCAGTTCCACCACGCCTAAGGATTGAATTTTGATGTTATCCGCGATTTCATGATACGCCAGGGTGACCAGCTTGGGGATGAACCGCTCGGTCAGCCCCCTGATATACCGCCGTACTGCACCGGAGCAGAGCAGAATGGGATAATTGTCCGACTCGGTGCTTTTCTCGACAGCGTGGCTGATCCGGGTGATGATCTCCTGAGCCACACCGGGATTCAAGGTCAAATGGCTTCCCTGATCCGTATGCTGGATTGATTTAATAACGATATCCTCGATCTTCTGATCCAGAACAAAAGCGGCCAGGGTCCCTCCCTCGTCCTGGTACAGACTCGAGATAGTGCGGGCCAGTCTGCCCCGGACATATTCGGTCAGAATATCCGGGTCCTTGGTCGATCTGCCATAGTCTCCAAGGGCCTCGATAATCGTCACCAGGTCACGGATCGGTATCTGCTCCTTCAGCAGATTCTGGAGCACCTTCTGGACCGTGCCCAGTGACAGCAGGGCGGGAACGACTTCTTCCACCACCTTGGGGTGTGTTTCAGCCAGACTCTCCAGCATGGTCTGGACATCCTGCCGGGTAAACAGCTCGTGAGAATGTGTCCTGATGACCTCTTTGAAGTGGGTGGCCACGACCGTGGAAAGGTCCACTACCGTATATCCGAGGGCCCTGGCTTTGTTGGTTTCCCGTTCGGGAATCCACAGGGCTGAGAGCCCGAAAGTCGGGTCCGTGGTTGGAATACCCTCGATGGGCACTGCATGCTCGTCCGTATTCATGGCCAGGCAGTGGCCGGGCATCAGGCTTCCGTGGGCAACAGCCACTCCCTTGATAAGGATGGAGTAGGCATTCGGGTCAAGCCGCAGATTATCCCTGATTCTGACCGCCGGGAAGACAAATCCCAGCTCTGAAGCATACTGCTTGCGAATGGCCGTAATCCGGTCCAGAATCTCCCCGTGCTGATTCAAGTCGATGAGCGGAATCAGGCGAAGGCCGACTTCAAGGCCCAGGGGTTCAACCAGCGTAAACAGTCTGGCTTCGGTATCGGATGGCGGGGGAGCGGGCCTGGCCTCTTCCTCGGCCTTTTTGTGCTCACCCGTCTGTACCTTGTAGACCGAATACGCCAGAAGGCCGCTGGCTGCCGATAGACCCAGGAACGAGAAAGTGGGAAGGCCCGGCACCAGACCGAAGCAGAACAGGATAGCTGAAGTAAGCCCGATGGCTTTGGGATGAATCAGCAGTTGCTTGGTCATTTCCTCGCCGATAGTCGTTTCCGAAATAGCCCTGGTAACGATGATACCAGAAGCGGTGGAAATAATCAGAGCCGGAATCTGGCCAACCAGTCCATCCCCCACAGTCAGAATGATATAGGTAGTGGCGGCATCGCTGACCGACATCCCCTTTTGCAGCACGCCGACCACCAGCCCGCCGAGAATATTGATCAGGGTGATCACGATGCCGGCAATGGCATCTCCCTTGACAAACTTGCTGGCACCGTCCATAGCCCCGTAAAATTCAGCCTCCTGGGAGATTTTAAGCCTTCGCATCCTGGCCTGCTCTTCGTTGATCATTCCGGCATTGAGATCGGCATCGATGCTCATCTGCTTCCCCGGCATGGCATCCAGGGTAAAGCGGGCTGAAACCTCGGCTGTACGCTCCGCGCCCCTGGTAATAACGATAAAGTTGATCAGAACCAGAATGAAGAAAACCAAGAGTCCAACCACATAGTTGCCGCCGATGACGAAACTGCCGAAAGCCATGATGACTTTTCCGGCAGCTTCGACCCCGTTTTCTCCGTGCAGCAGGATGAGCCGGGTCGAGGCTACATTGAGCGACAGCCGAAAGAGCGTGGCCACCAGGAGCAGTGATGGGAAAACCGAGAATTCAAGCGGATCGAGGGTATAGAGCGAGGAGAGGAGAATGACCACGGACAGGGCAATATCAAAGCTCAGCAGGAAATCCAGCATCAGCGGAGGAAGCGGGATGATCATGACTCCGACAATGCCGATCACACCGGCGGCGATCAGAAGATCGCTCTTTCCGGTCAAGACTTTGATAGGAACCTGAATTCGGGACTGTTCTGCCATAGTTTATGCGACTGCCTTATAAAAGATGAAAGAATGATCTCGCGCAGAGACGCAGAGGCGCAGAGAATGACCAAAAACGATGTCCTCTGCGCCTTTGCGTCTCTGCGCGAGAAATACCAAGAAATGACAACACTGTCGTGTCGTCTTTCCCATAAAAGCGTTTATCTTTGTGTTTTTCTTACCTTCCATATTTCTCCGGTTTCAGCCGGTAGACATAGGCCAGGATTTCAGCTACTGCCTGGTAAAGATGCGGTGGAATCGCCTTTCCGATGTCCACGGTTTTATACAGCAGTTGGGCAAGGGGTTTATTTTCCACCAGAGGAATGCCGTGCTCTCTGGCTATTTCCTTGATTTTTTCAGCAACGAATCCGGCACCTTTGGCAATGACCGTGGGAGCGGCCATACCCCGGGCATCATAGCGCAGGGCAACGGCCAGATGCTGCGGGTTGGTGATAACCACATCGGCCTGGGGGACATGGGCCATCATGCGCTGGCGGGCAATCCGCTGCTGGATCTTGCGAATCTGGGCCCGCACTTTAGGGTCTCCTTCAGCCTGGCGCATTTCCTCCTTGACCTCCTCTTTGGTCATCATCAGGCTTTTATTCCATTCGTACCGCTGGTAGATATAATCGAGAATGGCCATAATCAGCAGGGCAATGGTCGAGCGAAGGAGAATCCTGAACGAGACAGCGCAGATGGAATAAAAGATGCTTCCCGGAGCCATGGCCGAAAGGAGAGGAATGCCGGGCAGCTCCTCCATGATGGTTTTATAGGCGATGAAGCCGATCACCCCTACCTTGAGCAGGGACTTTATCAATTCTGCCAGCGACCTGAGTGAAAAAAGGTTCCAAAAGCCCGTGATCGGATTCAGCTTCCCCAGGTCCGGCTTCAGGGTTTGTGTGGTCAGGAGAAAACCGACCTGGCCGAAATTAGTTGCCAGAGCAAAGACAGCCATCAGCAGAATAATCGGCGCAAGGATGGGCAGCATTTTTTTCTCGATCTGGAAAAGAAGGCTGACCAGGTTGCTGTCCTGAATAGTCAGCTCACCGCTCGATCGAAGCAGCCACTGCATAAGCTCACCCAGATGGTGGAGGAACCTGGCCCCATAAAAATGAAAAGCGATCAGGGTTGCCAGCAGGATGGAAACAGTTCCCAGTTCCCGTGACCTGGCGACCTGGCCTTTGGTCCGGGCCTCGTGCTTTCGCTTGGGAGTTGGTTGTTCGGTTCTTTTCGATCTGTCGGTATCGGCCAACTTTTACATCCCTTTCATCAAAAACAGCAGCGCATGATCCAGGTTACGGAAAGCCTGGCCGAGCACCTGGACAAAGAGCGGCATGGACACAGCCAGAATAAACAGGCCAAGAGCGATACCCAGCGGCATGGCTACCATGAAGATATTCATCTGCGGCATGGTCCTGGCCATAAGGCCGAGAAATACATTGGTAAAAATCGTTATGGCAATGACCGGGGCCCCGATCTGTATGGCCAGAATGAACATCCTGCCAGCCAGAACCATAACTTTTTCCACCAGAATCCCCTGGGGCTGAAATTTGAGGGGCGGAATCAGCCTGAAGCTGCTGACAAGCGCTCTGATCAGAATGTGATGGGCGTTCAGACTCAAAAATATCAGTCCGGCCACAAGATTCTGCAGTTGCCCCAGCAGGGAAACCTGTATCCCGCTCATGGGGTCGAGAATATTGGACATGGCCAGCCCCATCTGGTAGCCTGCAAGTTGTCCGGCCAGTTGAACTGCATCAAAAAGCAGCCGGCTGATAAATCCGAGGATCAGTCCAACCATAAGCTCGGTCGAGGCCAGATAGAAGAGAACGAACGGCTCAGGCGTCACCGAGAAAGATGGCCAGGTTTCCTTCTGCAGGACCGGCGTCAGAATCAGGGCGACCAGAAGTCCCAGCGAAATCCTGATCTGCACCGGAACCACCCGGTCACCGAACAGCGGCGCGGCAAAAAGTATTCCGCTGACGCGGATGAAAATCAGCACAAAAGGTATAAATTGTGTCTCGGTAATCCAGAGAATATCCATAAGCTCACGCTACCTGATAAGCAGGGGAATATTCACGAATATCCTGGTGGCAAAGCCTTTGAGCATGGCAATCATCCAGGGAAAGAACAGCAGCAGGGAGATGGCCACAGCCAGGATTTTCGGGATAAAGGTCAGGGTCATTTCCTGAATCTGGGTGACAGCCTGAAAAAGAGCCACCAGCACCCCCCCGATCAGCCCGGCAATCAGCATGGGGGCCGAGATGAGCAGGGCAAGTTTCAGTGTCTCGTTAATATACTGAATAATCAATTCCGTGGTCATACCGGGTTTTTACTCCTTAAGCGAAACTCTTTACCAGAGAACCCACCATGAGGTTCCATCCATCGATCAGAACAAAAAAGATCAGCTTGAATGGGAGCGAAATCATGATCGGCGGCAGCATCATCATGCCCATTGACAGGAGGACCGAAGAGACCACCATATCGACCACCAGAAAGGGAAGATAAATCAGGAAACCGATCTGAAATGCGGTCTTCAGCTCGCTGATGATAAACGAGGGAATGAGGACCGAGGTAGGAATATCATCAGGCTTTCGCGGTCGTTTCAGATGGGCCAGACTCACGAACAGGGCCAGGTCTTTTTCCCGCGTCTGGCGGAGCATGAATCCCCGCAGGGGGGTGATGGTTTTGTTCCATGCTTCAGCCTGGCTGATCTGCTGGCTCAAGTACGGCTGAAGGGCTTCGGCATTGATTTTTTTCAGAATGGGAGACATGACGAAAAAGGTCAAAAAAAGCGACAGGCCGATGATGATCTGATTGGTCGGCAACTGCTGGGTTCCAAGCGCCTGGCGGAAGAAGGAGAGCACCACGACGATGCGGGTAAACGAGGTAACCATCATCAAAATGGCCGGGGCCAGCGAGAGAATAGTCAACAGAAACAGAATCTGCAATGAAGTACCGATATCCTTCGGCTGGCTTGAGTCGTCCATGCTGACACTGATTTTGGGAATGGAAATCCCTCCCTGCTTCCCCTGCTGGGCCATTGCCGGGACAGTCCCTGCGGCGGTGAGGCACAGGAGGAGAAGAATGGATATCATGAGGATATGCTGGTGCACATTTGTGAGCATCATACTTTTTTCAATCCTTTAAGCCGGCTTTCCAGGATACCGGCAATACTGCTGGCACTTCCCGACTCCTGGGGAAGATGCTGCATTTTCAGCGCGTTTATCGACAGTTGCTCGGCGAAGCTCTCGGCAGCCTTCGGCCTGGTCTTTACCCCCCCGGTTTCTTCGGTCTTCGATTTTCCCAGAGAGTTGAGCTGGGTCAGGACAACGATTTGCTGGCCGCCCACACCCAGGAGCAGGGTCTGATTTTCCACCTGGACCAGGACCAGGGAATTTTTCGGCCCCAGGGAACAGGTCTCAAGGAGATGGATATACTTTCCCCCCAGAAGGTTTCCCTTGAGATAATATTTTTTCACCAGGTAGCTCATGCCGAAGATACCAGCCAGAACCAGTGCCAGAGAGAAGGCAGCCTTCAGCATGGAGGGGCCAGGGAGGACGGATTGAGAAGGTTGCGGACGTGTCCTTTCGCTGAGCCTTTCCCTGAGCAGGTCGAGAGCTTCGGAGGATCGATCGCCCCCCCCGGCGGAAGATCGGGCAGCATCCCCGATGAAAGATTGGTCATCCCCGGCGAAAGATTGTATCTCTCCGCCGGTTTCTTCGGGCAAAACCTGCTCCCCGGCCCCAATCCGCCGGCGTGCGGAATCGGACATGCGGGATGATGATCCCGCTGATGCGGCAAATACAGGGGAAATCATCAGCGGGCCAAGGATAGACAACCAGAGAAAAACCATCCCCCTTTTTTTCCGAAGGGTCTGTCCAAGATTTCTCATTACGATGTCGATAATGAAAACAGGGAGGTTCATCTGAGTTTTTCGATCCTCTCCATAACACTGAGAATTTCGGTAAGCCGGATGCCATATTTTTCGTTGACCACGACTACTTCACCTTTGGCAACGGGTTTATGGTTGACCAGGACCTCGAGGGCGCTCCCCGCGGGATTGGTAAGCTCGATGATGGATCCCTGGCCGAGTTTCAGGATATCGGCAATGCGTACCTTGGTCCGCCCCAGCTCTACCGAGATTTCCAGGGGGATATCGAGAATAAAATCAAGATTGCGGGGAAAGCAGTGCTGGTCCTGATCGGGAGTTTCCCCTGTCTGAAAAACAGGGGACCGCGGGGCTTCTTCCTGCATTTGCGGCTCCAGAAGAGACGAGGGAGTAAAATCCTCCGGCAGGGCAGACGGATCGATCTGCCCATTCATATTTTCAGGGTCGTAGGGTGGTGTTTTTCCCGGCATCAGGCATTTCTCCTTTTCGGCGAGAGAACCGACGTAATGCTGAGGGCATTATTGCCTTTATAGTGGCCCGGATAACCCTTGAATTTGGGCACTCCCTCGACATAGACCATCAGCTCGTCTCCGATAAATTGATTCAGAAGAATAACGTCTCCGATTTTCATGGACAAAAGATCCCGAACCGTGACATTCTTCTTCCCCAGTTCCACCGTAACATTGGCATGAATACAGGGGACATACTCCTTCAGGTTATTCATCCATGAATAACTGGATTTTTGTTCATCATGGCCGACCGTACTGGTCAGCTTCTGCTTGATCGGCTCAAGTGTGGTATACGGCAAAGCCAGCGTAAGCACGCCGTTGGATTCTTCAATCTTGGTTGAAAAATAGGTAACCACAAACATCTCATCGTGGGAAACACTGGTAATATAGCGGCTGTCAAACTCCACGTCTCCGACATCGATGGTGACGGATATAACCGTTTTCCAGACTTCCTCCAGGCAATTAATGACTTCGCGGGTAACCTTGGCCATCAGATGCTGTTCGATAGGTCCAAATTCCTCTTTCTTCATGTTCTTCGTAATCTGGCCGTTTCCTCCGCACAGGTAGTCGATGATAACCATCGCCAGATGGGTATCGAAAGCCACAAAGGGAGAACCGGGCAGAGGATCCAGGTGCAGGATGTTTATCCAGGAAGGCACCGGAATTGATTTCGATACATCCGCAAAGCTCAGGTGGTTGCTGGAAATGATGTCAACCTCTACAACTTTGCGCAGCATGGTGGAAAGGGTAGCCCTGAATTTTCGGACAAAACGGTTGTTGATAATTTCCAGCCCCACCATCTTCGATGGCAGGGTTTTTTTATCTGTCAGATCAAACTCCGCCACTATCTGGGAGGGAGTAACCAGCAGCCCTTCAGTTTCGACTTTTCCATCGAAGACCGCTTCGCTGAGGGCCTTTATCTCATCCGGCGACAGAATATCGCTGATACTGTTTTCGGTTGCCATTTCTTCATCCTTAGAGAAAAGCTATTGAATGACAAACTCGGTAAAGTAGACCTTGCGCACTTCACCGCTCGTCAAGACAGTATTGATCCGGTTCATGATTTCAGCACGAAGGCGTATCTTGCCGGAGACATCGGCTATGTCGTCATAGGATTTGCTGGATAGCAAAACCAGCATATTGTCCTGAATTTCCGGCATCTTCTGCGTGATCTCCTCTTTCAGCAACTCCGTACTCAATTCCAGCTTGATGGTGGCTTTCAAATACCGCCTTCCTGAATCTCCCATGAGGTTGACAATGAAGGTATTCAAATCCAAAATCGGCCCTTGCGCAGGCGCTTCTTTCTGCTGCTCCGCCGCGGCTTCCGAATGGGGAGCGCTCTTTGTATGAGCATCGGCGCTTTTCCGGGGTGCCAGAAATTTCAGGTAAACAAAAATACCGGCACTGACCAAAAGAACCACTACTCCGCCGACGATGATCAGCAGCTTGGTCGATAAAAATCCCTGTTCATTCCTCAAATTCATAACTTCCCCCCGAAAAATTCAGAGTATTCTGGAGATATTCGACTTTCACAAGCAACACAAGATGAGGAGTCTCAGGAGCACGGTGCATCCGGAAAAAGCTGAAGCTGCGGGAACTGGTTGTTTTCCTAATTCAATTTACGTGGTGTAATTGGCTGCTTTAATAATATAAATCTCTACATAATCCTCACTCTTTCCCCTTCTTTCCTCATACCGCAGGCTTCCGTAACCAGCCAGACTGCACCGTTCCGGGGCAAGTCCTCCCTGGGAAACCAGAAAATTCAACACTGCCGATGCCCTCCTCAGCGAGAGATCCGCGCCTTTGTCTGTTCCCTCGGTTCGTCCGCTGAAACCATTGATACGCACAGGATGAGCGAATTTTGTTAAAATCTCGGCAATCCCTTTCAGGTGCCGGGCCATATGCGGCAGTATTTGCGCACTGTTTTTATCAAAAAGTATCTGGGCCGGAAATAAAATCTGGGCAAATTTATTGTTGGCATAGATATCTATTGTCTGTGTCTGTAAGCCCTGCGGAACCGTCCCGGCCTCATTTCCAGGCTGCTCCTCCCCGGCATCGCTCAAAAGGGCCTTGATGAGCGCGTCCTCGATTTGAGCAAATTCTTCAGTCGGCGGCAGGGAAACCGGCATGAACCGGGGCTTCCCGATATTGGTCAGCTCTCCTCTGTTAATGGCTCCCAGTGCCCCGCGAAGCGAAGGCCCCAGATAATGCTCGAAGGCCAGGTCATTCATGGATGACATGGAATAGAGCAGCACAAAGAAAGTCAGCATGTTCGTCAAAAGGTCAGAGAAACTGAACATCCAGGCTTGCGGATCTATTTCTTTTTTTTCCTTTTTTTTGGACATACCGCTCTTTTCCGCCCTGTCTTTTACCTTTTCATGAGACCGCGTAATTTAAATAAAAAGCCATGAACCGTAACGCTGTCTTTCTCTTCCTTCGAAGGGAGCGCTTTCATCCCCTCCTGAACCAACTGGATTTCAACTCTTCGATTCAGGGCCCGGTGTTCCGGCGTATCGTTGGGAAAAATCGGGTCATGCTCTCCATATCCCGCCGCTTCCAGACGGGAGATGGCGATCCCCTGCCGGACAAAATATTTCAGGATGTTCATGGCCCTGGCCGCAGACAGCTCCCAGTTTGACCCGAACCTGTCCGAAACAATGGGGATGTCATCCGTATGCCCTTTAATGACGATATCGCAGGATGAATCCTGGATGAGCGCACTGATTTTATCAAGCAGGGGCAGTTTATCCGGCTGGAGCTCCGCTGTCCCGGGGGCAAAAAAGCTCTGATCCGAAAGAGCGATGTTCATGCCCTCATGTGATTTCCTGAGGGTGATAACCTGATACCACTTTTTCCCCGGCGCCGAGAGGACCAGGTCATAGAGTGCTTCCGGGCTGATTCCCTTGCTGGCCAGCTCATGAGATGAACCAATAACGGGCGGAGAAGCGAGCAGGAACTCCTTCCCCGCAGTCGGCAAGACTCCGCCCGGCAGAGCGCCCAGACTCTCCGTAACCGAGCCCAGAGCGATCCGCTCCTTTTTTTTGTCTTTCACCGAGAGGGAATTTAAAACTGCAAAAAAGGCCATCATCAGGAGAACCAGAGCGCACATGAGAACAACCGTCGAGTCTCCCCTCTCTGACAAATAATAATCTTTGAGCTGATTGCTCTGCATAGTATGGTTGTCCGATTTAATTTTCATGGTTTGATGGTCCGAGACCGGACAGCGAGTTTTAAGTCCTTTGTGAGTATTATTCCAGCAAGATTAATGCCGACGGAGCATGAAAAACGAACATAAAAAATAAACTAATAAATCAAATGGTTACTCGTGTACGACTGCTTTTATTTTGTGCACCGGGGCCTGCTGCCTTGAGGCAAGCATTATATTAGTGCATGCCCTGGAGAGGGAGAATCAGGTAAAGCTCGAAACCCGCATTTTGGGCGGCAGAAAAGCATGAAGCTTTTGTTCGATGATGCGGGGATTGGTGCCACCGGAGATAGAAATGATGCCTTCCAGGGCAATTTGCCGATACTGGGCCTCTTCCGAGCTGCGGGTTTTCAATTTTCCGCTCAAGGGAAGGAAAATCATGTTGGCCAGAATGGCCCCATAAAAAGTAGTGAGGAGAGCAACGGCCATGCCGGGGCCGATTTTACTGGGGTCATTCAGATTTTGCAGCATCTGCACCAGTCCGATGAGGGTGCCGATGAGTCCCATGGCCGGGGCATAAGCAGCCAGGCTGGTGAGGATCTCAGCGCCGTGGGAGTGGCGGTCCTCCATCTGCTCGATATCGGTGTTGAGAATATCTCTGATGGCTTCAGGTTCCAGACCGTCAACCAGGCCCTGAATTCCTACCCGCATGAATGGATCTTCCAGGCTCTTGGCGGTATTCTGCAGGGCCAGGAGCCCTTCTTTCCGGGCAAGGCTTGCCATCTCAACGATTTTCTTGATTAATTCTTCCGAATTGTGCTTCTTGACAAAGAAAGTATTTTTAACTACTTTCATTACTCCCAGAATATCACCCAGTGGATAATGGATAAGGCTGACTCCGATTGTTGCTCCGACGGTAATCATGATCGAGGGGATATCGATAAAAATAAAGAGGCTGCCGCCCATAAGTATGGCGATAACTACCAGAGCAAAGGCTGAAACGATTCCGGATATGGTGGCGATATCCATAATAGACTATTCCTTTTTGTAAATACTCAGGCACAAAGGCACAAAGGGATAAAGAAGATAAGCAGTTACTTCTTTTCTTCCCTGCCCTGGACGGGTGATGGTCCAATCGAGCTGCCTTTGCGTGCAATGTTTCTGGTAATTTCAGCAGCCAGTTTCGGATCGACAAATCCCCACAGACGGCCTGCCTTTTTCTTGTCCATTCGCATGATGATTTCAGAGGCTGTCGAAAGATCAGTCTGCGCAATGATGGAGCCTGCCTTCTCGGGAGGTGCGCCCTCGAAAATCTTGGACAGCTCTTTAATCCGTTTCTCCTGCTGCTCATCCAGTTGCCTGCTCTTTTCTTCAATTTCCTTCTTGAGCAGTTTCAGGGCTTCCACATTCCGGATAATCTCATTTTTGATATCAGCCAGCCGCTGCTCCTTTTTCTCCAGCATCTCTTCTCGCTCCCGGACTTTGGCCTCCCTCCCGGCTAACGATTGCTGCACTTCCTTGAGGCTTTCCCAGGTGGGTTCCTTCCCGCTCACCCCGGATTTTGCGGCCTGGCCTGCCGCGCTTTCCTTCACCCAGCTAAAATTGCCGATCCTGGAATTCCTGAGAAACATGCAGCATGCAGTTGCAGCCAGGATGGCTGCTCCCACAAGCAGCTGGAGCGGGGATACGGCGGAACGCTTTTTCATCGAATATCTGGTGCCAGCAGGCGGCATCGGCCCCTTACCTTTCATCATTCAGAATCCTACGGCCCCGCCTGATGGCCCTCTCATCCAGGGTCTTCTGCTCTTCCTTCAGCATTTCCTTTTCCCACAGCGACAGAGTTTTCTCTTTCAGCCTGTCCATAATCTTTTTCTCTTTTCTGGCTTCAAGCAGGATTTGCCGCTTTTCCTCGACCGCCAGTTCGAGCGAGCGGATTTTTTCCCTTTGCCGTGCAGCCTCATCAGTCAGAAAGCTCAGGAACTTCTGATAGAGGTCAATCTCTGCGGAATATATGCTCTGATGCTGCCTGCCTCGGAATTTTTCCTGCCAGGCAGCGATCTGGCCCTGAATCCGGGAGCCAAGCTCTACCTCCCGGACCAGATTGCTCTGGAGCTCGGAAAATTCCCGCTGTGCTTCTTCCTCAAGGCTTTGCCGGTATTCGAGAACGGACTGTAAATGGAATCTTTTCATATTTTCATAATTCAGGAGTCAGAAAAAAAGAAAAAGAAACCACAGAGACACAGAGACACAGAGAAAAGCAACAGCAGGGTCAGAAGGCATCTGCCATGAGGGTTCTCTGTGCCTGCTTTTCACTGGCCACTGACCACTGATCACTGACCACTGGCCACTGATCACTCCCCTCCTGACTCCTGACTTCTGACTCCTGACTTCTGACTCCTGCTTTCATTATCGGCTTAACGGGAGGCATCCTTCACGGGAGCCAGAAGGTCATGGAGGGCTTTGAAGCTGCTGGCCAGGTCAGCTTTCTCTCCGATTTTCTGCCGGAGGAATTCATTGATGGAGTCGATCATGCTCAAGGCCCGGTCAGACTTCGGATTACTCCCCTTCTTGTAAGCACCGATCTGCACCAGATCTTCGACTCTGCGGTAGGTGGCCAAAAGTTCGACCAGGCTGCGGGCATCTTCTCTCTGCCCGCTGCTCGTGATATCTCCCATGACCCGGCTTATGCTGGGCAGAATGTCGATGGCCGGATAATGGTTCCGGGCGGCCAGATCGCGGGACAGGACAATATGCCCATCCAGAATTGACCTGGCTGAATCGGCCACGGGCTCGTTCATGTCATCTCCATCCACCAGCACGGTATAGATGCCGGTAATGCTTCCGCCTTCCCTCGAAGCCCCGGCCCGTTCCAAAAGCGCGGGCAGGAGGGCAAAGACCGAGGGTGTGTAGCCGCGGGTAGCCGGAGGCTCACCTGTTGCCAGGCCGATTTCCCGCTGGGCCATGGCAAAGCGGGTCAGGGAATCCATCATCAGGAGAACGTGCTTTCCCTGGTCCCGAAAGTATTCGGCCAGGGCAGTGGCCACAAAGGCCCCCCGCCTGCGCAGCAGAGGGGGTTCATCCGATGTGACCGTTACCAGAACGGACCTTTTGAGCCCATCTTCTCCCAGATCCTTGTCAATGAACTCCCTGACCTCCCTGCCCCGCTCGCCAATCAGGGCAATGACATTGACATCTGCCTCGGTGTTTCTGGCCATTTGCCCCATCAGTACGCTTTTGCCTACGCCGCTGCCGGCAAAGATGCCGATCTTCTGTCCCCTGCCGATCGTGAGGAGGCTGTTGATGGCCCGGATGCCGACATCAAGCGGCTGAGCGATCCTCTCCCGCTCAAGGGGCCGCAGCGGGTTGGCATAAAAGGGATACTCTTCGGGCAGGTTGATATCTCCAAGGTTATCAATGGGCTTTCCTAGGGCATCGATGACTCTGCCGAGAAGCTGTGGCCCCACCCTGACCGTGTCCTTCAGCTTGGCCAATCGAATAGTGTTCCCCTGCCTGATTCCCTGGATCCCTCCCAGGGGCATCATCAAGACACCATCTTCCTTGAAACCGACTACCTCTGCCATGACTGCCGGATGGCCCTGGCATTCGATCTCACAGATACCTCCCAGGGGGACAGCGGGACCGGAACCCTCGATGATCAGACCGATGACCCGTTTGACTCTGCCGCACAGGGCAATGGGGTTTAAGCCCTGCAGGGCGAGGCGATATCTTTCGAGATTAAGCTCCTGATTCACTGGCTATCTCCGTTGTTCGCGGTCAGGGAAAAAGTTTTATCCAGTGCCCGGAGCTGGGTCTCCATGCTGGCATCTACATATCCCAGATCGGTCTGGATCAGGCATCCGCCGGGCAGTATGCCCGGATCGCCTTCCAGACTGACGCCGTCCAGATTGAGAAACGATTGGGATATTTCCTCCTGTGCCTGATGGATACGGTCGAGGTCGCGAGGATTCAATTTTATGCCTGTCACCTTATGATTGCCGACAAATTTGAGTCCTTCACGAAGGTTGGCAAGAATGATTTCCCGGTTCTGACTGATTTCTGTATGGATGATTTTTCGCGCCATTTCAATGCATAATTGTATAATTTCCTGCTCCTGTTTGGTCAGGATTATCTGCTGTACCTGCTCAATCCGGTTGATCAGTCGTTTGAGGGTATCTTCCAGAGGAAGCAGCCGGTCTCTGATCTCTTTCCTGCACTCCTTCCTGCCTTCCTCTCTTCCCTGCGAAAGACCCTGCGCCAGCCCTTGAGCCAGACCCTGGGACAATCCCTGCTGAAAGGCCTCCTCCCTGATCTTCCCGGCCTCCTGCCTGGCTGCACCGAGAATCTCCTCTCTTTGCCGAAGAAGCATCTCCCGCTCCCTATCCTCCTGAGTTTCCTCTCGTTCAGTGTCAGAAGCGGCTGATGCCCCGCCGGTGTCGGTATCCGAACTGCGCAGAAAAGAAATCAACTGAAAGCTTGCCCCCTTCCTTTCCTGAGACTGCTGGAAGAGGGGAATCTTTTTCTCCCTGAAAGCCTTGAATGATTCGCCCGGAACGGTCACCTGTTCAAATACCGGCTTATTCATTATTTATTTTCCTGCTCTTCCTTAAACCATGACATCGCCGCCCTTGCCGCCTTTGAGGACAATCTTGCCTTCCTCTTCCAACTTTCTGGCGATTTTGACAATATTCTGCTGAGCTTTTTCCACATCGTGAAGCTTTACCGCACCCATGGATTCAAGGTCTTCGATTGTCATCTGAGCCGCCCGCTCGGACATGTTCCGCAGGATCAGGTCCTTCAATTCGACGCTGGCCGTTTTCAGGGCCAGGACCAGCTCATCCTTGGGAATCTCCTTGAGAAGTGCCTGCATCTCCTGATTGCCGATGTTGCCCAGGTCTTCGAAGGTAAACATGAGCATGCGGATATTTTCAGACAGGGATGCGTCGATTTTTTCAATACTTGACATGATACTGTCTTCCGATGCCCGGTCAATATGGTTCATGATCTCGGCGATCTTGCTGACCCCTCCCACTGCCTGGCTTTCCGAGTCCTGCATATTCGTGAGTTTATTCCGGAAGTATTCACTGATTTCCTGGATTACTCCGGGTCTGATTCGCTCCAGGTTGCAGATGCGCAGGGCCACATCGGTCCGGGTCTCTTCGGGCAGGTAGGCAAGTATCTCGGCAGCCTTGTCCGGGCTCAGGTGAGTCAGGATCAGGGCTATGATCTGGGGGTGTTCTCCCCGGATCAGATTGGCCAGCGTTTCCGAATCCAGGTCCTTGAGCACCTTGAGGTTGGTTGCCTTGCCCAGCATCGGAGCCTGGAGTTTGCGCAGGATCTCCGCTGCCTTTTTCTCTCCCAGAGCTTTGATCAGTACATTATTGATGTACTCGGCCACTTCCTGCGGCAGGACATGCCGATAGGAAATCCGCTCCATGGTTTCCTGGAGCACACCCTTTATATCATCCAGGGAGGGGGTCTCCATATTGGTAATATACTGGGTGATCATCTGAATTTCCGCCTCTTCCAGACCGCGAAAGACCTCGGCCGTGATTTCCTCTCCCAGCGAGAGAAAAAGAATGGCTGCCTTTTCCGAATTGGTCAATTGCCTGCTCATGGCGACTGCTTTCTCTCCTCAATTATCCATTCGTGAGTAAGCTGGGCAATTCGCTTGGGCTCCTGCCTGGCAATCTCGCGGATGATGTTAACCATGGCTTCAAGCGCCTTGCTTTCCTCACTGTCTGCGATTTTAAAGGCCTGCTCCACCTGACTGAGCCGGGTCGGCAGGGCCTGCTGAAGCTCATTGATCATGGCCTCTTGGTGATCATCATCAGTCAGTTCTCTGACCTCTGCTGCATCCCCTCCTGCCTGCACGGGTCGTTCCAGTATCTCAGCAGGAGAAGGTGGCGGCGGGGTAAAACGGTAGAGCCATTTTAACAATGGCCGGAAAATGAGGAGCAGGAAAAACAAGGCGAGCAGAACCTTGGATCCATATTTAGCCAGGCTCAGCCAGAGCTGCCAGTTTTTCAGGATATCCATCGATGCCTGGCCCTGACCGCTGGCGGCATCGATCTGGAAGGGAATATTGACCACTTCGATCTGATCTCCACGGCTACTGTCATAGCCTACAGCTTTTTCCGCAATCGTCCGGATGCTTTGCATCTCCTGCGGGGTGCGGGGAATGTATTTTACTCCCTTGTCCTGTTTTTCGTATCTTCCATCCACCAGCACCGCTACCGACAGCCGGGTGATTTGTCCGGGCAATTCAACGATGCGGTTCGTGGCCTTGGTCAATTCATATTTAATGATCTCATCCGATTTTTGATAGTTGGAATTGGGACCGGCTGCCGGAGTGACCGGCGTCTGGCCCTGGGATGCCTCCTGTGTGCGCTGCTCGGTCTTGACTACTGTTCGGTCAGGATCGTATTTCTCTTCGGTCGTCTCAACCTGCTTAAGACTCAGGCTGACGGAAACCTTGGCAATCACTTCGTTCGCGCCCAGAGCCCGCTCCAGCATGGTAGTGATTTTTTTCTCCAGGATATCTTCCACCTGGGTCTGATATTCCATCTTACTGGCTTGCAGGAGCTGACTGGAGTAGTCATTGGGATTCTCGCTCAGGATTCTTCCCTGATCGTCAATAACCTTGACATTATCCGGGGAGAGTCCCTCCACACTGCAGGAGACCAGATGGACAATACCGTTGATCTGGGGCTTGCGTAATTGGCTTCCCTCCTTTAATTTGAGGACCACCGAGGCGGTCGGAAGCTGCTCTTTCTCGATAAACAGGCTCTTTTGGGGGATGGCCAGATGGACCCTGGCCCATTCGACCTCTGCCAGGCTGCTGATGGTGCGGCTTAATTCTCCCTGTAAAGCCCGGTGGTAATTTACTGTCTGGACGAATTCGGTGGTCCCGAGGTTTGTCTGGTCAAACAGCTCAAAGCCAATGCTCCCCTTTTGGAGCACCTTGTCAGAGGCCAGTTGCAGGCGAAGCTCATATACCCGCTCTTCCGGAACCATGATAGTGCTGCCGCCATTCTTGATCCGGTAGGGAACTTTGATTTCCTTGAGCATGGTCACGACAGCTCCGGCATCCTCCGGATCGAGGCGGGAGTAGAGTATCTGGTAGTTGGTACGGTTGGCCCAGCTCAGCAGGGCCACAACTCCCCCTGCCAGGATGGCCAATACCAGAACAAGAGCGATCTTTCGGTTCAGCGGAAGGCTCTGAAAAGTTTCGATGAATTTCTTTATGGACTCAAGAAGAGCTGGCATGAAATATTTTCCTGATATCCGGCCTTTAGTTAATAAATTTTGTCTTCTATTATACGCATATTTTACTTAATATTTACTATTTTTTGGTAAAAAGAAGTACGATTATTTCACTCTTGTCGAGACCGGGCTATTTCAAACAGGCTGGCTGGCAGACAATCAGACAGGCATTCTCATAATTTCCTGGTAAGCCTCCAGAACCTTGGAGCGAACCTGCATTAAAAGTTTTAACGATGTGTCCGCCTTCTCCCAGGAAATCATGACCTCGTGAAGGTCTTTGTTCTTATGAGTCATGAAGTCCTGCAGGTTCTGGTCCGCGGTTGACTGCAGATCATCGACTTTCTGGATCGCTTCCTTGATGACCTCACTGAATGAGGGCACATCATCCTTGGGAGGAGTTGCGGGCGGTGATGGCTGCTTGAATAGCACCGGTTTCAAATCAATGAGGCTGATCTGTTTCATTTCTGGTTTCCTCCTTTGAATTTCAGTGGTCAGTGGTCAGTGGTCAGTGGCCAGTGGCCAGTGAAAGGCAGGCACAGAGAACCCCAATGGCAGATGCCTCTGATCCTGCTGTTGCTTTTCTCTGTGTCTCTGTGTCTCAGTGGTGTCTTTTTCTTTTTTTCTGGCTCCTGACTTCTCTTTACCGGCCACTGACCACTGATCACTGACCACTCTCTCCTGACTCCTGTCTCCTGACTCCTGACTCCTCTTCTTTAAAATCGACAACAACCGGCCAGATGGGGTCCTGATGGGCTGCTTTGATTTTCCCGAAAACATCCCGGGCAGTTTCCGATTTTGCCTCTTTCAAAGAGCAGCTGCCGATCTGATAAAGCACCCAGTCCCGGTCCTCCGGTTTCAGGGCAAGACTTTCCGCCTTCTGGTAGGAGGCGAGCGCCTCTGCATACTTGTGGGCCTTGAATTGACAGTCTGCCAGATGGACGGAAATTTCCGGGAGGTACTGAAGGTTTTTTTCCTGGTTAGCGAGGTCGATAGCCTTTGCGAACGATTCGATGGCCTCGGAAGTTTTGCCCAGTTTCTCAAAACATTGCCCAACTCTGAAGAGCTGTCGTATTCCCTTGTGAGGTGGCCGGACATTCAGACTGGCCTGATAATGGCCAAGGGCTGCCTGATAATCCTTCTTCTCCCAGGAAATATCTCCCATGAGCGAAAGAGCAAAAAATGCCAGCCCGGAAGAATCGGGCTGGCTGACAATTTCCTGCAGGGCCTGCATGGCTTTCTGGTAATCTGCGGTCTGAAAGAAAATCAAGCCAAGCTGAAAATTGATCTGACCGGAGAGAGGATTTACCCCTGGGGGTAAAATCGCCTGGGTCTCCCGGTAAAGGTGGATGGCTGGCGGGTAAAATTTCAGGTTCTGGTAGCTTTGAGCTATCCTGAAATAGGGGAGAGGAGCCTTTTCCTGGTGCAGAAAGGAATCCACAACATCTTTATTCTTCTCGTAAAACTTGATAACCTCAAGGTAATCCTTCTGCTGAAAACGCTGACTGAGATAATTGACCATCTCCTCCTTGAGAGCGTACAGGCTGTCCTGGTAGATGTTTTCTTTGGGAGATTTGGCCAGCAGTGACCGGAAAACAGCCATTGCCTCTCCATGTTCTCCCTTTTTCTGCAGGGCCAGGCCGAGTTTATATTCAGCCAGATGGGCCAGAACCGGATCAGTGGTTTTTCTTTTCATAAGCTCCCGGTAAGCGGCAACAGGATTGCGGAACGCGGAAAGAGGAGAGGTGGAACCTTTAATTACCATCTTCGGGTGCTCTATTCCCAGGTCTGCCATACGTATCTGGCTGACCTGCGCTCCAATCGAGTCAGGGTAGTTATCGATAACCCTCTGATAGGCAAGAATCGCCTCGGCAATCTTCCCCTGTTCCGAATAGATATCGCCACAAAAAGTGACTGCCTTATCAAGGGCTTCGAACTTCGGATGGTTTTTTTCCAGAGACAGGAACACCGCAAGGGCCTGATCGAGCCGCTTCTCCTGGAGGTAGATGCTGCCGATATTAAAGGCTGTTTTGGGATGGTCCTCGATATACTGGGGAAGCTTTTCCATTCCCTCATGGTAATAGATGCCGGCGGAGGTCATATTCTCCGATTCAACGAGGCAGTCCCCCAAACGAAAGGCAGCTTTTGGAGCGAAGCTGGTAGTGGAGTATTGGAACAGGATCTGTTTAAAAATCTTTTGGGCTTTCTTCATCTCTCCCAGACGATAGGATATTTCTCCCTGCCTGAACAGAGCCTCCGGGACCGACTGGTGATCGGGATACCGCTCGACAAGCTGATGGTATACGGCACTGGCCTCATACAGGAGGTTCTGCTTCTCATAAATTTCTCCAAGGTACAGGTAACTGTCCAGTGCCTGCTGCGTATCGGCGTAGGTAAAAACCAATTTCTCAAAGCCTTGTCTGGCTGCCTTGAGATTGTTGTTTCCCCTGGCTATGACAGCCTCCTCGAAGATACGGGAGGCTCTCTGGGAAGACGAGGCATCCGGAGGCGATGCCCCCTCCTTTGCCCCGGATTGAGCCGCCACCGGGGTGGAGGGTGCAGCATCAAGGTGCAGGGGGAGAAGGGAGGCAGGGCAGAAGAGAAAAAGGAAGATGCAGGCCAGAGGGCCGATTCTTCCCCCGTACTGATTGATACAGGATATGCCGGGTTTTGCTCTGCTCATCGGATTCCGCTTTCGCTGATTATTCGTCACGAATTCTCGCTCAACCACACAAATACCGTGCTGCTGTCGCCTGCGATGTGAATTTCCTTTATCCTTATTTTACACAGGAGCGGTTTTTGCCCTTAATTGCTAGCAATTTTCATTCCGCATGGGAACATACTGTATTATCAGGCCTTTTAGGGGAATTAAACGGTAAGGGATCGCCCGTGTTGCCTTATTCTATAGCAATCACTCCTGAAGGAGGTGTCAGGAAGGGGGAACATCCGGACATAATTGCTGTAATAGGATGTTTTTTCACGAAATGCCGGTGAACTATTATGGGTCGCTTGATTGCAGAGATGCTGTACTATGATAATTATCTTTTTTAGCGCAGCCTCAGGAAATTCACCAATGGTCAGGATGCCAATCAGCCGCCTGGCCCCTCTATACCAGTAGGCGATCCGGTCACCTGGACCTATCAGGTCACCAATACCGGCAATGACGTTCTCACCGGCGTGACCGTGACCGATGATCAGGGAGTTGCCGTCTCCTGTCCATCAACTACCCTGGGTCCTGGAGAGTCCATGACCTGTTCAGCCAGTGGCACTGCCCATGCTGGCCAGTATGGAAATGCTGGCTCGGTTACCGGCACAGACACACTCGGCAACCAGATTATCGCCGACGACCCCAGCCATTACTTTGGGACCAGCGGTGGAATCAGGATCATAAAATCTGTGAATGGTAACGATGCCAATACTCCTCCGGGATCATATATCCCTGTGGGCGGTCAAATCACCTGGACCTATGAAGTTACCAATACCGGCAATACCACCCTCACCGGGGTCACGGTAACCGATGATCAGGGAGTTACGGTTTCCTGCCCCGCTGCTACACTGGGGCCTGGTCAGACCATGATCTGTACAGCCAGTGGCACAGCGCAGGCTGGCCAGCATACAAACACCGGGACAGCGACCGGTACTGATCCATCCGGCAACACGGTTACAGCCAGTGATCCCAGTAACTATTTTGGTTATACCAGTGGAATCAGCCTCAAGAAGTTTACCAATGGGCAGGATGCTGATCAACCGCCTGGCCCTGAAATTCCGCTCGGCGATCCAGTCACCTGGACCTACCAGGTTACAAACACCGGCAATACCAACCTTATCAATGTCACAATTACCGATAGTCAGGGAGTTACGGTCACCTGTCCTCAAAATACCCTTGACCCTGGAGAATCCATGACCTGCACGGCCACTGGCACTGCCCGGGCTGGTCAATATGAAAATACCGGCACGGTCACGGCCATTGATCCGGTCGGCAATAATCTGACGGCCAGCGATCCCAGCCACTACTTTGGAGTGTCCCCGGCACAGCCATGCCTGAAGCTGACCAAGACAATCAATGGCCCCTATCGCACTTCGGACAACCTGTTCCTCAATGACCGGATTATTCCGGTCGCGGTCAGAGATACCCTGGTTCCGGAGGGCAAGCTCTTCTACTTTCTGGTCGGAATCACGGTGGAAAACTGCAACAATACTACCCTGACCGGAGTGGTGGTTACCGATACCTTCAGCAATGAAGCCTATCCTTTCGAAACCAGTGATCCTGCCAATGTGACCATTGTGCCTCCACCGAGTCCCGGAGGCTTTGAACGGGAGACTCTGACCTGGACGGCAGGCAGTATTCCAGCTTTCCAGAGCAAAACTCTTCTGATTAAAGTCGGGACGGAATTCAATCCAAGCGGACGGCTTGAGCCGACCAGTGCACCACAGTCAATCTTTTACAACGGTCGCAACAACGATACCGGCGGTGCCTCAGTCGTCACCAATGAGGGCTTGAGCGCAGCAGTTGGAGCGGCGCTCCTGACCAACGGTGCCGAGATTAGCTGTGCCGGCAGTGACGGCCAATGGGACCCGCTTCCTTATGACCGGTGTACCACTATCACGACGCCGCTGCCCATCACCCTGACCGCTACAGATACGACCACGACATCGACTGCGAACTTTGTGCCACGTACTGTATCGTCCTGGAGGACAGACGCGTATAGGAACCCTGAGCATATGCAATCCTTCCTGCCCACCTGGCTGGGAAATCCAAAGGGTCAGGAAAGTATCAAAGTTGCTGCCATCGATCAGGTTCATGATATCCTTTCCCTGAAGCAGGGAAGCAGGCTTAATGAAATCGTCAATCTGTATGCTCAATTACTCGCCTGCAAATTAAATCTGGCCAGCGGTAGCGATCCTGATGTCCGGATAAGTGAGTCAGCCAATATCCGGGACGTAGTCAGTGAGATCGATTCTTTCCTGGCCAATTACAGTTCGCAGCACTGGTACCTGAAATTAGGCAGATCCCAGAAGGATCAGGTTAAACAATGGGTGAAAGAACTTGCGGGTTATAACAGCGGAAAGAATACTCCCTAAAGGATAACCGAATCGGTTGGGCAAAGCAAAGAGCGCCGTGAAAAACTTCGCCAGGGCGCTCTTTGCTTTTTATCCAGGTTCCCTGCATAAAGAAAAGATCATTTGTTCTCTGAATTAAACCGTGACAGGCCTTTCAAGTTGGCAGAAGGCGTGCCTCCTTCAATAGATGGCGGGTCAGGTTAAGTGTTTCAGCACGCACCGCCAGACTTACTTCACAATCGCGTTCTGGGGGTCACCAACGACCACGCTGGTGCGCCCAGAGGGATTCGAACCCCCGACCTACGGATCCGTAGTCCGTCGCTCTATCCAACTGAGCCATGGGCGCATTATATATTTGTAATTCTCTACCAGTTTGCCATGAGAAACTGTATTCAGGACAATTATACAATAATGGCAACTCTGAAAAAATTCATGGATTTTCTTTATTTAATATATTAATTACTCTCGGCTTTTTCCCTTCGATCAGCTAAGTACACTGCGCATTAAATACGCGACCAGTTAAAGCCGCACGTTCACTCCCTCGCCCCCCCTTTGGGGGGAGAAGGTTGGGGTGAGGGGGGCGTCGTTGAACCAAACCGGCCCGCCTAATTCCCGTGCCGTGTACTAAGCCTTTCTGAGTATTATATGCTAATATGTATTTGATGGAGATGCCTACAATGGGGCTATTCCCCATAAGATTAACATCAGCAGACAAAAAATTCAGAAAAAAGCCTATTAACATCCGAGATTACATCGCTCATATTATGGTAGCCATCACCCTGTTTGGATCTGATGCCTTTAGCGAAGTGAAAATCCTATAGAGGGGAGAAATATTACTGTGTTGTCTTATCAATATGAGCGTTCATTTTTTATGAGATATTTGTATCATATTTTAAAATATATGTCAATCCAGACTCCAACCAGCCCACGGTAAATTTGTTCTCATTTTTAGACTGTTGATGCGGAGCGGCTATTGTGGGTCATTTTCAAATAATCCAAGACCATACGAGGGGTAATTAAGAGCTGTCGCATTTTCTGCCAGATATGTTGAACTCCCTTACTTTTCAGTAGACCTGTGGCGAATCGTCTTAGACGGAATGGCACTTACATAAGCCAAGCTTATAATATAGAGAGGACACAAAGCACACAGGGAAAAAAGATCTCC